>JAQYWN010000343.1 GCA_029379265.1 Rhizonema sp. NSF051 | reverse complement strand
GAGTAAGAGAAAATAATTTTTATGTAAGTCCACAGTAATTAGCTATCAACTATCAGCGTACATTAGTTTTTTAGGTTTGAGCAGCGTTATCGAGATATTTACATAATTGACTTGATAGCTGCTTGTAAAGTGCCATAACTAACGCACTTTTATTACTCTCATCAGATTAAATTTGAAACCTTACTTTTGCTTTAGGCTGCCCAGGCAAACTTTGTTGATGCAGCTGCGATTTCTAACTAACGCGATTATTCTCTCTCCAGAGTCATAGAAGAGTACTAAAGACACTATTTTAATTGTTGTTTATATAACGCCAACTTTCTGATCCCTTTGCAATTGGCTTCTCTCAAAGTCAGAATGGATAAGTACGTCTGTACTGAGAGGAAACATATGAGTATTAACGTTGTCACCTTAATCGGTCGTGTAGGTAACGACCCTGATATGAAGTATTTTGAGTCTGGTAGCATCAAGTGTCGTTTAACGTTGGCTGTCAACCGACGCAGTAGAGACGGTGAACAAACTGATTGGTTCAATCTCGAAATCTGGGGAAAAACAGCTCAGGTAGCAGGTGACTATGTAAAAAAAGGCAAACAGATTGCCGTCAAAGGTTCTTTGAAATTTGACACTTGGAGTGATCGCACGACTGGCGCAAACCGTTCTTCACCCGTGATTTTAGTGGATCAACTGGAGTTATTAGGTTCTAAAAGGGATACAGATTATGAAATGGACAACAATCCCGATAATTTCGGCTAATGGAATTCATCGTTGATAGTTGGTAGAAGTGAGTGGGGAATTGCTAGGAGTGAGTTACTAATCGCGCTAAGAGCCATTTCCCATTCCTTTGAGTAGAAAGCACTCTTTAGCTACAAGTTTGGGTTCAACAGCTTGGTAAATTAAAGAGAAGAATTTCCACAGAACCCATGCACTTAGATTTCACAACCGTCTCATTACCGCTTTTGGCAACAGCAACAGAAAAAGCAGATAGTTCACTAGTGGTTGCAGCAGTGCTGCTGAGCTTAGTAGTCATCTACTTGTCAAGCAAAATTGGTGGAGAGTTATCAAATCGATTGGGTTTTCCACCTGTCTTGGGGGAACTCGTCGGTGGCGTAGTCGTGGGCGTATCTGTTCTACATCTTTTGGTATTTCCGGAAAGTGGGGCAGATAGTTCTAACTCTTTAATTATGATCTTCCTCAACAAAACTGCTGGCTTGAGTCCCAACGCTACAGATGCTGTTTTTCAAGCACAGTCGAATGTCATTTCTGTTTTGGCAGAATTGGGTGTTATCATCCTGCTGTTTGAAATCGGTTTAGAGTCAAACTTAAAAGACTTGATGGCTGTTGGTTTGCAAGCAACTGTTGTGGCAGTTGTCGGGGTAGTTGTACCTTTCAGCGCTGGCACGGCAGGATTAATGTTATTGTTTGGGGTTCCAGCCGTACCAGCAATTTTTGCCGGGGCTGCGTTGACGGCGACGAGTATTGGTATTACTTCTAAGGTTCTTTCAGAAATTGGATGTCTCAATACTCAAGAAGGACAAATTATTTTAGGCGCTGCCGTTATTGACGACGTACTGGGAATTATCGTTTTGGCAGTGGTGGCAAGCCTTGCTAAAGATGGAGCCGTGGATGTTGGCAAAGTTATTTATCTGATTATCAGTGCCAGTGGTTTCCTTCTAGGTGCGATCGCTCTGGGTAATGTATTTAACAAGTCTTTTGTGGCGATCGTTGACAAACTTAAAACTCGTGGCGAACTGGTGATTCCAGCATTCATCTTCGCTTTTGTGATGGCTTACTTCGCGGCTGCGATCCAGTTAGAAGCAATTCTTGGGGCTTTTGCAGCCGGCTTAGTCTTAGAAGAAACAGATAAACGCAAAGAATTGCAAAAGCAAGTTGTTCCGATAGCTGACATGCTAGTGCCTATTTTCTTTGTCACTGTAGGAGCAAAAACAGATTTAGGAGTTTTAAACCCAGCAATTCCTAGCAATCGGGAAGGATTAGCTATGGCAATTTTTCTCCTCATAGTTGCCATTTTGGGTAAAGTCAGTACGGGCTTGAGTGTCTTTGGCGAAACTAAGCTCAACCGTTTGGCAATTGGTGTAGGAATGATTCCTCGCGGCGAAGTGGGATTAGTCTTTCTTGGTATTGGTTCCTCTATCGGGATTCTCTCAAAACCACTAGAGGCGGCAATTATCTTGATGGTTGTTCTGACGACTTTTTTAGCTCCTTCCTTATTACAGTTCGTCTTAACAAAACCAGAAATTGAGGTAACAGGGGACACTTTGATACAACTTGGTGTGGAGAACTCGCCGAGAATAGTGTCCTCATCAACACAATCACTCATAGACTCGATCGCATCCACATCACTAGAGGATGAAAATCCAGAGCAGCAGGAAACACATTAATTGCTTTGTCTCTAGGGCGGAAACTTCTCTGCCCAATTGAACGTCCCTGACGATAGTCCATATTTTATAATTTTTCTCTAAATACTGAGTTAGCCATTAGCATTACTAAGTCATAATGCCATAAAGGCAAAGAAAACTGAGAAGGGTATGCTACAATTTAACGCCAACTATGTTTTGGTGTTGAAGCAACAAGTGCTATTTTTAGTGCCCTGATATTAGATTTTCTTATGAAAGCAGCGGTTTGAACTGCGATAGTGTGAGGATTTTTCTCTGCTCTAACAAATGGACAATTACGAGAATGCAAATCAGGAGAATACTCTGTGAAATTACACTGGTTACTGCCTGGTACTGTTTTAACTATCTTCATGCTATCGTTGCCCGCTCATGCAGCAAAACTAAGGTTTTGGCGTTTTGATGCTCTTCAAAACCAATTAGAGATTTACACTGAAGGGGAAGTTCAACCCAAGGCACAACTTATCTCTAACCCGACTCGTTTGGTGATTGATTTGCCGGGAACATCATCTGGGCGTCCACAGATTTCGCCGTCAGCCAGCAGCATGTTTCGCTCGATTCGTGTTGTGCAGCTTGACGAACAAACAACTCGTATAATTGTGGACATCAATCCAGGTTATACCCTAGATCCCCAACAGGTGAAGTTTGAGCAGGCAACAGCCTTCTTCTGGAGGGTGAAATTACCAACGCCACAGCAAGAGAAAGTAACATCATTGCCAAGGGAAAATATTGAAAACAGAGGGAATGATGGCGATGATAATACTCAACCCGCTCTATCGAGGATTGCGAACACAACAGTTGGGGTGACTCAAGTTGAAAACCTCCGAGTAACAGAAGATGGTTTTTTCATGACGACTAGTGGTAGTCATCCTCAAGTAAAGGTTAATCGCAGTCGCGATGGCATCACTTACATGGATATTTCTAACGCTAGATTATCATCAGATCTGGCACAAAAAGATTTACCCATTAACCAGTACGGAGTAAAGCACATCCAATTTACCCAACTGGAAACACAACCTCCTGTTGTTCGCCTAGCGTTGTTCTTAGATAAAGAGAGTCCTGACTGGGAGGCGAGTACGAGTAGTCAAGGTGTGGTGATTCTGCCAAATCGTTTGAGTGGCAAATCACCTACAAATAACACTGACTCAAGATTTTCCACTCCGCTTAATTCTTTGACGAGCGAATTATCCACAATTCAATCTGTCGAACTCGCAGATCGTGACTCGCAACTTGTGATTAGAGGCGATCGCAATTTAGAAGCCACCGGAGATTGGGATAGCTCCAAGCCTGGTTTGTTCCGCATCACTATCGCTAATTCTCAATTAGCAGCAAGCCCAAAAGGACCATTATTTCACTCAGACAGTCCCATCTTACGGATACGTCTACAACAGCAAGATCCTCGTACAGTTGTCATTTTTGTTCAACCTGCGGCAGGAGTACAAATTAGGTCATTCAACCAGAGCAATCGCACCAGTGTGGCTTTAAAATTACGACGCACGGCAATGCTCACACCCCCTGTGGATTTACCGACACTACCAGGAAGAATGACAAATTACCCCCAACCATTGACTCCTCATATTTATAATGGACGGGCGGTAGCAATTATCGATCCTGGACACGGGGGCAAAGACTCTGGAGCAATTGGTATTGGTGCACTACAAGAAAAGAATATTGTCTTGCCTATTGGCATTAGGGTGGCACAAATTTTGGAGCAAAATGGCGTACAAGTACAACTCACAAGAAATGCTGACTATTTTGTAGACCTTGCTCCTAGAGTAGAAATGGCTCAGCGAGTTCATGCTGATGTCTTTGTCAGTGTCCATGCCAATTCCGCAGGTGCAGGTCGTCCTGATGTCAGCGGTTTGGAAGTGTATTATTTCGACAGTGGTCTTGGTTTGGCTCGTGTTGTCCACGATACCATTCTCCAAAATGTTAATGTGAGAGACAGAGGAATCAGGCAGGCAAGATTTTTTGTTCTCAGAAAAAGTTCTATGCCCTCAATTCTTGTTGAAACAGGTTACATGACTGGTCGTGAGGATGCGGCTAAACTGCAGACTCCAGAGTACCAAAATCAAATGGCCGAGGCAATTGCTCGCGGTGTACTTCAATACTTAAATTTAAGATGAAATATGTAAATATATCTAAAATATCACAAGTCTTGTTACTTTAATTAACAGTAGCATAAAGTTTTTAGTTAGACCATCCACGTTCAAAAATCACACACTTCCACAAATGTCTAGCTCAATCAATTGTTATTCACTGCTATTAAAAGAATGATTTTAGATTTTACTCTGAGTAATATTGATAACTCAGTAATAAATGAAAATCTCACATCCCGTAACGATGTAGAAAATCGAAAGGGGCTTAATAGAAGTTGAGTAAGAATGGACGCCATCAGCAATCAGCCAGCAGAACAAAGCAAGTACTCAAGTCGTGTCACATACTACGAAATTCTTTTCATAGCTGAGTGTAAATTACTGAGGTGATGATGATTTACGAATTTGACGCTAGCTGTATTTTTAGATGAAAAGCCGAGGTTTGGGCGGTGACAGTGTGAAGAGTTGCCAAAACTTTAAAAGATTGACAGCTTATATGAATGCAAATCAGGAGAATACTCTGTGAAATTACACTGGTTGCTGCCGGGTACTTTTTTAACCGTCTCTATGTTATCGTCGCCTGCCCACGCAGCGAGACTACAGTCTTGGCATTTTGATATCAATCAAAACAGACTGCAATTTAATACTGAAGGTGCTGTTCAACCTCAAGCACAACTTATCTTCAACCCGACTCGTCTAGTCATCGATCTGCCGGGAACTTCATTTGGGCGTCCACAGATAATTCAGCCAGTGGGCGGAGCAATTCGCGCTATCCGCGTTGGGCAGTTTGACGAACAAACGGCTCGCATCGTAGTGGAACTCAATTCAGGTTACTCTCTAGACCCAAAGCAGGTAAAATTTATCGGGACAACTCCTAATAATTGGACGGTACAATTACCGAAACCACAGCAAGAGCAAGCCGTCTCCTCGCCTCCAAGCACTCCAATTACTCCCAGCATCATTCCAAACACTCCCAGCACTCTAAACACTCCCAGAACTCCAAGAAATCTTTATACTGTAGTGACGAATGATTATAACAATAACACTGCAGTAAAGAAGGAAGCGGTTGTCAGCACAATTGTCACAACGACTCAAATTGAAAACGTACAGGTTACAGGAGATGGGTTTTTCGTTCGTACCAGTGGTGGTCATCCACAAATAAAGGTAAATCGCAGCCGAGATCTCTCCACCATTTTCATGGACATTTCTGGCGCAACTTTATCACCTAATCTAGAAAAACGAAGCATCAATGTTAACAAGTATGGTGTTGATCGCCTAGAACTTATCCAATTAGGAACAAGACCACCTACTGTCCGCATGACGTTGCGGGTAGATAAAAATAGCCCCGATTGGTGGGCGAGTGTCAGTGGTGGAGATGGTTTAGTCGTTTTACCCAGTAAGGGAGTTGTTAGGTTACCTGCTAGTAGTAATATTAATTCGATATCAGACAACAACCCCACAGTCCCTTCATCCCCAAACAACTCACTGGCTACAATTCAGTCCGTACAGCTGAGTGCGACAGGTACACAACTGATTGTCAGTGGCGATCGCAATATATCTGCTAGTGGAGGTTGGGATAAATCATCAGGGTTGTTCCGCATCACTATTCCCAACGCGAAGTTGGCGGAGTCGGTAAGAGGTCCTGAATTTAACTCCTACAGTCCAATCCTCCGGGTACGCCTGCAACAGCAAGATTCTCATACAGTGGCGATCTTGGTTCAACCTGCGACAGGAGTGCAAATTGGGCAACTCAACCAATTCGGTGACTCTTTTGTCGCTTTAGAATTACGACGTTCTCGTGTAGCATTACCACCTGTTACCAACTTACCTCCCCTTCCAACACCAAACCCTCAACCGTTGTCAAGACAGAATGCTTATGCAACATCCCCCCAACCGCGACCAGCACCGAATGGGAAAATCATCGTCGTTGTCGATCCGGGACATGGTGGTAAAGACTCAGGCGCTCCCGGTCTTGGTGGACTGCTGGAAAAAGATGTTGTGCTGCCAATTAGCAAAAGATTAGCAGCAATTTTGGAGCAACACGGTATACAAGTCGTTTTGACACGAGATGCTGACTTTTTCGTAGATCTTGCTCCAAGAGTGGAATTGGCACAAAAAGTCAATGCGACATTATTTGTCAGTATTCACGCTAATTCTGTTGATGACCGTCCAGATGTGAGTGGTTTGGAACTATACTACTACGACAGCGGTTATAATTTAGCTGAAGTCGTTCGCAAAAGTATTCTCCAAAATATCAGTACGATTAAAGACCGGGGAACGCGTAAAGCTAGATTCTACGTCCTGAGAAAAAATACGATGCCCTCGATTCTGGTAGAAACAGGTTATATGACTGGTCGAGAAGACAATCCCCGGTTGGCAACCTCAGAATACCAAAATCGTATGGCAGACGCGATCGCACGTGGTGTACTTCAGTATCTACGGCAAAGGTAAATATAGCCTTAGGAGGTACGGATTGATGAGTAAATTAAATAACACTCAACACTTAACAATTAACAACTAACAAGCAACAGCCTGTGTTTCAATCTTCCGGATTTGAACGTGCGCCAATTGGCATTTTTGATAGTGGTGTGGGAGGTTTGACGGTACTGCGACAACTTTATCAGCAACTCCCAAATGAGTCGATTATTTACTTTGGGGATACAGCTAGATTGCCTTATGGCATTCGTTCACAAGCAGAAATTGTACAGTTCGTCCGCGAAATTCTGACTTGGATGCAACAGCAGCGCGTAAAAATGGTCATCATGGCATGCAACACCAGTTCGGCTCTGGCATTAGAAGTGGTGAGGCAAGAGTTTTCTGTACCTATTCTGGGTATTGTCCTACCAGGGGCAAAGGCAGCAGTGGAGAGTGGAAAACGCATTGGTGTCATTGCTACCCCCGCAACTGCTAAGAGTAATGCCTATAGACGTGCTATTCTAGAAATTGATGATAGTGTACAAGTCTGGCAAGTTGGTTGTCCAGAGTTTGTGCCACTCATTGAGCAAAACCGTATTCACGATCCTTATACAACTGAGGTAGCGCGTTCTTATCTGGAACCTTTAATCAAGCAGGACATCGATACTCTAGTTTTTGGCTGTACTCATTACCCATACCTTGCCCCAGTTGTGCGATCGCTCTTACCTGCTTCTGTCAAGTTGGTTGATCCAGCCGTTCATGTTGTCGCTGCTTGTGCCCAAGAGTTAGATTTACTAGGAAGAATGAATACCTCTCTTCCATTACCAACTTATTTTGCTGTCAGTGGTTCTCCACAAAAGTTTGCTCAATCCTCACTTCCATGGTTGGGATGTACCCCATCGGTTGAGTTGGTACGCTTTGAGGAGTTAGAAGTTAGGAGTTAGGATTCGTACAGACGCTTCAAGTAGCGCGTCTGTACGAAAGTTATTGTTGTCCGCCTTTCCTCGTCAATTCGTTGAGTTATGCGACTTCCTGCTTATTCCCTTTAGAGGTTAAAGAGACTCTTGTCGTATGTGTGTTATTGCCTGTGCGCTTCGCTAATGCTAGTAGTAGATAGACTGTCAACAGATATCCGGAAGCTAAGATAAAAATCATCATAAGTTTTTCTCCAGAGAATATTTTTTTTACAAATACATTTGCTTAATG
>JAQYWN010000342.1 GCA_029379265.1 Rhizonema sp. NSF051 | reverse complement strand
TTACAGAAGTTTTGATAAGTTAAAATAAACTATTTATACCTACATCGGAAACTGATTGAGAGCAAGGGGAAGAGCGATCGCACAAAAGATCCCGGAATGCTAAAAGAAAATGCTGTTCAAGTTTAGGGAATAGCAGTAACTACTTTGGGAGGAGCGTTGAATTCGTCTTAAGAGTGCTTCATAAAAATAAATAGCATTAAGAATTGGGAAACCCAAGCGTGAAGTCTGCCGGATAGAAGATTCACTCATGCGCGAGCTTCAAAACGAAGCTCGTGCCTTGGTTACTCTGCTGTGCGCTCCGTTCGCGCGAAGTCTCGAATAGTGAGAGTACTCAAAGAGAACAAAGCGAGCGATTTAGAATGAACGACTCCTAAAAAATGAGGCAACCTTCGTTTGTTGATCCAAGGGCGGCAATACGCTTCGAGTTTGGTCTAAGGTTGCCTCATTTTTTCGCAAAGTCTGCCGGGGGAAGCGCATCCCTTGGGCTGTAGCTTTGCACAGTTAAGTCGGGAACGGCATTTATTTCTTGGCAATATGCGCTCAGCCTCTCACTCGCATCGGTAAAAGCGTTGGAAAACATTTACACAAACCATCATTCCAGAAAATATTAAGTATAATTACTAGATAGCGGTTGAGCGTGAAGCCGTTGTTACACTTGAATAAGTGAGCCAGTCCTCAACACTTACGGTCACAGTGAACATACATCTTGATAGCTATGATAATATGGGAAACTGCCGTATAAACCTAGAAAAAATTAATTGGATCATGGCTCTCCAGCAACATCGCAAACAAGAAATAATTTCAAACTACCAAGTTCATGAAACGGACACTGGCTCTGCCGACGTGCAAATCGCCATGTTGACTGAGCGCATTAACCGCCTCAGCGAACATCTCCAAGCGAATAAGAAAGACCATTCTTCCCGCCGGGGTTTATTAAAACTGATCGGTCAGCGTAAGCGTCTTTTGGCTTATATTCAGAAAGGAAGCCGAGAACACTATCAAGCTTTGATCGGTCGTCTTGGTATTCGTGGATAAGAATTAATACCTATGTCTGCTGAATCTGATCGCAATCACTTGCCTTTTGAACCAAACAAAAAGCGCCAAAAATCTCCACCGGCTAAGACTAATCCCGCAGCTACTAAGCAACCATCAACGGCTAAGGATCGCAAACAGCCTCCTTTTACAAAAGAAGAAATGGCAGTTCCGCAGGTTGTCAGCCAGCGGATGATCCGAAGAGTGGCTGGTTTTTCCGGTATACCAACAGCTTTGGGTATTAGCACTCTGGTTGTTAGCTATCTGCTTTTAGTCTACGCCAAAATCAAACTGCCTTCTATGGCTGTGTTACTGGTGAACATGGGACTATTTGGGTTAGGGGTACTGGGGATCACCTATGGAGTTCTCTCCTCCTCTTGGGATGAAGATAGAGTCGGCGGTTGGTTGGGCTGGAAGGAGTTCACAACCAATTGGGGACGGATGGTGGCAGTTTGGCGCGAAAGTCGGCAGAAGAATGTATGACGAACAGCGCTCCGGTATGAAATAACTACAATATTGGGTAGATTCTTAGGAAAATGTTGAAGTTGAAGTCTTCAGCTACGCTGCTATGCTATCGGCAGCTATGAATCACGTCACCCACTCTTCAAAGAGTGGGACTTAATTGAGGAAGCCTTGGATCTCTCATGACCTATCTCGTACTAGGATGTTTTAGCGTATTGAGCTTTGTACCTACGAGTTAAGTTTTTGTTAATAATTCTTTACAAAAGAAAGGCAGCTATTTCGCTCGTTAGCTATAAGTCTCAGTAAATTACGTTCTTTAAATCACTTGAGAGGGGTAGGAGTCGCGCCCATTAAAACAATAAAAATGTTTACACCGAAACGCTTAGCGTCGGCACAAAGAGGGCGTCCAAGTTTCAATCCTACTTTGGAAGGCGTACTGTAATCGTAGAGTTGCCAATGCCTCCAACAAGCAGCAAAGCTGAATTTAAGTTTTCGCTCCTTCAATATTGCTAATTAAAAACATATACTGATTTTTTCACCTAATATTGAGTTGCAAAACTACTGAGCGCTATATTTTGATTAGTTAATAGTGAACGCATAGCTCAAAGCTATTGACCTTTTAACTGACAACTGTATCAACTAAGCAGGGACTAAAGCATGATTGTAGTAATGAAAGTGGGTTCCCCTGAAGCGGAAATTACTCGTATTAGCGACGAATTTAGCACTTGGGGACTAACACCAGAAAAAATTGTTGGTCAGCACAAGGTGGTAATTGGTCTTGTTGGTGAAACCGCCCTCCTCGATCCGCGACAACTTCAGGAAATTAGCCCTTGGATTGAGCAAGTGCTGCGGGTAGAGAAGCCCTACAAACGAGCCAGCCGCCAGTTCCGTCATGGAGAAGCTTCTGAGGTGGTGGTTGAGACTCCCAACGGACCTGTTGTTTTTGGAGAACACCATCCCATTGTAGTGATTGCAGGTCCCTGCTCGGTTGAAAATGAAGAAATGATTGTCGAGACGGCACAGCGTGTAAAGGCCGCTGGAGCGACAATGTTGCGTGGTGGAGCCTACAAACCTCGGACTTCGCCTTACGCCTTCCAAGGACATGGTGAGAGTGCTTTGGAATTGTTGGTAAAGGCACGGGAAGTGACTGGACTGGGAATTATTACAGAAGTCATGGACAGCAGCGACTTGGAGAGAATCGCGGACGTGGCGGATGTGATTCAGGTTGGGGCAAGGAATATGCAGAATTTCTCCCTACTCAAAAAAGTAGGAGCGCAGTCGAAACCAGTTTTCCTAAAGCGCGGAATGTCTGCAACCATTGAGGAGTGGTTGATGGCTGCAGAATATATTTTGGCAGCAGGAAATCCTCATGTGATTTTGTGCGAGAGGGGAATTCGGACTTTTGATCAAAAGTATACCCGAAATACCTTAGACATATCAGTAGTACCTGTGTTACGAAACCTAACTCACTTACCGATCGCGATCGACCCTAGCCACGGTACAGGTTGGTCCACATACGTACCTTCAATGTCAATGGCCGCGATCGCCGCCGGAACTGATTGCTTGATGATCGAGGTTCATCCCAACCCTGCTAAAGCCATGTCTGATGGTCCCCAATCTCTGACTCCAGAGCGTTTTGATCGTTTGATGCAAGAACTAGCAGTGATGGGTAAGGCAGTAAAACGCTGGCAGCAACCCGCTATTGCTTTGGCGTAAATCTATCAGACCCGTTGAACCAAAATTTTGTAGAGACGCTTCACATAGCGCGTCTCTACACAGCCGAAAAGCCTACTAATATAGCTTAACTGAACCGTATTGAATTATAAATGATGAGCCGATCTTGATGTTATGAGCGAATGAGCGAATTGTGAGGATTCAGTCTAGATAATCCGTTGTTATTTTATCAATATTTTTAGTGTTATTTGCTGAAGAGACTGGACGCCAACCATCAATATTAACTGATCTCGACACCTTTAATTCGCTTGGGTCAATCGGACGCTGGCCATCGATGTTCAATGTTTCATTATAAGGAAGATGATTGTCGGCAATCGGGCGCTCACCATCTATTTCATAAATTTCCTGAACCCCAATATCACTCTTAGCAATTGGACGCTCACCATCAATATTGACGGTGCTTTCCACTTCAAAAGAACTAGGGTCAATCGGACGGTGCCCATCTATGTCAAGTGTTTTTTGAATATGTCCGTGTTCTCCAGACCCCTTGTGGACAGTGACATCCGCTTTACTCTCGGGATGCTCCTTAGTATCATCAGGAAGATGATTGTCGGCAATCGGGCGCTCACGATCTATTTCATAAATTTCCTGAACCACAATATCACTCTTAGCAATTGGACGCTCACCATCAATATTGACGGTGCTTTCCACTTCAAAAGAACTAGGGTCAATCGGACGGTGCCCATCTATGTCAAGTGTTTTTTGAATATGTCCGTGTTTTCCAGACCCCTTGTGGACAGTGACATCCGCTTTACTCTCGGGATGCTCCTCAGTATTTGTAGTGCTATCCGGTTTGTCTATATTATCCGCGCTCATTTTTTAAATCCAGTTTAACTATAATAATCCTATCTGATTTGTGAGCTTTGCAACGGCACCGAAGCCCTGACTGCTGTCAGTTGGCTCCGCCTCTCTCTGTTTTTATATGAATGAAGAAAAACTCTCATGCACCTCAAGGAAGTCGCCGCCAGCGGTTTTTAAAGGGCCGTGACTATCTATGTTGATGTTGCTGCCCATGAGTAACAAACTCTTGCCATTAGGAACATCCGCGCTATGTTAGCTCAAACTCAATAGGCATTTCCACTTCGCTCGCACTCAGTTGGTCAATTATTGACCAAATTTCCTGTAACATTTGCTCTAAGCCTAATCCAGTAACCGCTGAGACTGTGAAAACGTGGTCGCCACAGAGGCGACGGATCTGCTCTGCCACTGCTTCTATATCCTGATTTTCCTGACCGACAGCATCCATTTTATTGAGCGCTACAATTTGCGGACGATCTGCTAAACCCCGTCCGTAAGCTTGTAGTTCTTGCCGGACCGTGTTATAATCATTAACTACATCTTCACTAGTAGCATCAATTAGGTGCAGTAAAACCCTTGTGCGCTCAATGTGACGTAAGAAATCGTGTCCCAGCCCTGAGCCTTGGGAAGCACCCTCAATTAATCCAGGAATGTCAGCGAAAACCGTGCCATCACCAGTAGGTTTGCGTACCACACCCAAATTTGGTATTAGGGTGGTAAAGGGATAATCGGCTATTTTCGGGCGTGCTGCTGATAAAGCTGAAATCAAAGTAGATTTTCCAGCATTTGGTAGCCCGATAATGCCGACTTCTGCTAAGAGTTTCAATTCCAAACGTAAGAGCGCGACTTCCCCCGGTAATCCTGGGAGGGCGTATCCTGGGGCGCGGTTGCTATTGCTCAAGAAATGTTGGTTTCCTAACCCCCCTTTACCACCAAGAGCAACTGTCAAACTTTGTCCAGGTTCGGTTAAATCCCCCACTAAATCGCCAGTTTCTGCGTTATAGACAACAGTACCCCGAGGCACTTCAACGATTAAATCCTTTCCATTTGCCCCGGTTCGGTTGTTTGGTCCACCACGAGCACCATTTTCTGCCTTGAAAAGATGGTTGTATCTAAAGTCAAGTAAAGTTTGCAAGTCTTCGACAACAATAAAGATAACCGAACCGCCTCGCCCTCCATTACCACCAGAGGGACCTCCTGCTGGTACATATTTTTCCCGACGGAAAGCGACAATCCCATCGCCTCCTTTACCTGCTTCGACTTCGATTTTTGCTTGGTCAATAAATTGCATTGTTAGTTGTTAGTTCTTGGTTGTTAGTTGTACACACTAAATACTAACCAATAACGACTAACTCCAGTACAGGGACTCCCAAAGCCTCCCCTCTGCTGTCTCCCTTAAATAAATGCTGAAACATCTTCCCCGCAATTATCCGCAAGAAAAGATAGGGCACGAAAACGCAAGCCCACAAGTTGTTCGTAAAGCGGATTGAGTTTGCACAAAGGTGGAATATGAACGGTCTTGCTTTTAAATAAGGTAATATCTCTAGCAAAGGGACACTGGGAAGGAATCATTTTACATAAAAAGCGGGCGACTCTGGGGTCTTGAATGTCAAGCTTGTCCAGCCATTCTCGGAGGATTTCCAGTGTTTGACGTTTAGGCAAGACAGGTGCAGCTAGTTGCTGAGTTTTAACTGGCTGTGGGTTTTCTAAAGTATGACGGAGGGCTTGCAGAATATCATCTGGCTGTTCTAGAACTTTACACAACTGCTGCAAGTGATCGTCTTCGCTTTGAGAATATGTACCGTCTGCGATCGCTACCATAACTGCTGTGCGTAAGAAATTCTCTGCGGCTTTTGTCCCTTTACCCAAAACTGCAGCTAATTCCTCGGGTTCAATTGGATTGAGTAACTCTAAATTTATACCGGGAGAGAGTTCATCCTTAGCGATCGCCGCAATCACTTCCTGTTCTTGGGCATCAAAATCACCATCAGCCCAAGCAATAGTCAACAGTCCGCGCAGCCAAGCGGCAATTTGTGCGCTGGTATAGGGAGATTGAAGAACACTTGTCATATAATTCCTCAAGATTTTCTGAGTCCATACTAGCTTGCGCTCGATGAGCAGATTGTGGTGATTATTGCAAATTCCCTAAGGAAGAATTCGACATTCGCTACGTCGCCTAAATCTATAAGAGAACATATTGAGAACTTTATCTCCTGACTGATACAAAAAAGGGATCTTGCCCCCAAATTCATTTAAGGAAAATGAAAAACATGTCCGATCAATAGCACAGCGATCCGCGAATACTACGTCCATACTTCCAGCTCCTAAATTTATTTTGGTGGTTCTTACTTTTGACTTTTGACTTTTGACTTTTGACTTGGAGCGAAGCGACTGACTCCTGTTTCCTGTTTCAATCCTTGTTCCTTCTTCGTTCCTTCTGCTCGGATTTCGACACCTACAATCAACTGCTGGAAGCTTTGGTTCTGTGCAATTTCATCAAAATCGATGTCAGTTGCAGCATCTTCAATATATCTCGGATTGAGATTGATTGCGGCTTGAAGATTTTCTATGGCTAATTCTACCTGACCTTGCAAGGCGTAACAAGCTGCTTTGTTGTAATAAGCACTAGCATACTCAGTATTAATTTGCAATGCCTTGTCAAAGCTCTCAATTGCTTCATCATCGCGCCCCAACCTCACAAGAGTGTAACCTCTGTTGTTCCAAGCTTTGTAGGAGTCAGGCTTTAATTCAATAACTTTGTCTAATGAAGCGATCGCTTCTTCGTATTGTTCTAACTCTTGTAAAGCCAAACCCCGGTTCAACCAAGCCACTGCATCATCCGGCTTGATTTGCGTTGCTTTATCAAAACTCCCAAAGGCTTCTTTAGACAGGCGTAAATTTCCCAGAGCCACACCCCGATCGCACCAAGCTTGATGATAATCTGGTTTAAGTTGAATCGCTTTGTCATAGGAAGCGATCGCATCTTTATACCGTTTTAACCTCCCCAACGCCATCCCCCTGTTTAACCATGCCACAGGTTTATCAGTTTGGTTTTTCACTGCTTTATTATAAGCTGCGATCGCATCTTCATAGCGTTTTTGAGAGAATAGTACATCGCCCTGTTTGAGATATTCATCAGCCGTCAACTGCACCTGAAAATTGGCAATTTCCCTCTTTGTTAGCTGTTTCAACTCCTGCCTTTTTTCCTCAACTACTGGAGTCACGGGTTCTGAGTGAGATGGCGGTGTCATTTCCGACAGTTTGTGAAAAATGGAATCCTTTCTTTGTTGAGCATCTGTTTGTAATTCTGTCAGTTGAGAGACAAACTCCGATTCTAATTTTTCTAACCTTTCTTGAATTAAAGCCTTTTGTTGCTGAGCATTTAATTGTACTTCCGAGAATTGAGATGTAAAGTCAGAACTCGATTTTTCCAAATTCTCAACAATCAACTCTTTTCGTCGTTCAGCTTCCACCTGTAATTCTAAAAGTTGATAAGCGAACTCCGAACGCAATTTCTCTAAACTCTCAATAATTCCATCTTTGTGTTGGTAAGTATCCGATTGCCATTCAGATAGTTGAGATTTAAACTGAGCCTCTAATTTTCCTAAATTCTCAATATTAATATCTTTGTGTTGTTGAGCATTCACCTGCAATTCTACGAGATGAGAGGCGAATTCTGACTGTGATTTTTCTAAATTCAAGAGAATTAAATTCTTTTGTTGCTCAATATCCGATTGCCATTCGGAAATTTGTGCGAACTTTTCTGTGGCGATATCTTGTTGTTGTTGAGCATTCACTTGGAATTCCGTGAGTTGTGCAGCAAATTCCGTCTGCGATTTTCCTAAATTTAAGAGAATGAGATTCTTTTGTTGCTCTACATCCGACTGCCATTCCGAAATTTGTGCGAAATTTTCTATGGCAATATTTTTGTGTTGATGAATATCTAAATGAATCCCAGATATTTGTTCTCTCAGTTCTGAATCTAAGTTTCCCCAACTCTCTAAAGCTAACAATCTATGCTGTTGAGCTTCCGACTGGAATGCAGAAACTTGAGATGTAAATTCATATTCTAAGTTTTGTACGTCTTGTTTAGATGTTTTTATGAGTGATTCTAATTCGGTTAATAGCTTTTCTTTATATTGAGATAGATCTAATG
>JAQYWN010000032.1 GCA_029379265.1 Rhizonema sp. NSF051 | reverse complement strand
GAGTAAGAAATTCTATATTTTGTTGTTATGTGGTCTTGAAATGCTACAGATAAAACCAACGATAACAAAAAGCAAAATATTTCCAAATCCTTATTTAAACCGTGCTTAATTGATAGTTTTTGGCATAAGTACTAGGGATAAAGCAGCGGCTTTAAAGGACTCTGCTAAAACTGAGTGCATATCTAGGCGCTATTGTGACTCGGTTTAAAGGCAAGTATTTTGACTGTTTATTACTTAAATAAACACGGTGCTATGTCTACCAAAATCGATAACGAAATGAAACATGAAATCTTGCATTTATTGCGAGAATATCAGCAATTTAACTCAGCAAGGGTTCGCAATCAACTCGTGAAATTGAATATTGGACTAGTTCGGAAAGAAGCTCATTATTGGTTAAATCAATGTCATGAAAGCTACGAAGACTTGTTACAGGTAGGCTGTTTGGGTTTAATTCGAGCTATTGAAAAATTTGAAATTTCCAAAGGTCATGCCTTTAGTTCTTTCGCAATTCCCTACATTCGCGGTGAAATTCAACATTACCTTAGAGATAAAGGTGTCACTGTACGGATTCCTCGGCGTTGGTTAGCGTTGCAACAGCAGTCAATTGGAGTTTCGCGTTCTTTGCGGGAAAAATACAATCGCTCCCCCACTGACTCTGAATTAGCTGCAGCGCTTTTAATTTCCACAAAAGAATGGCAGGAAATTAGATTAGCATGGGTTAATCGCTCTCCTTTGAGTCTAGATGTGCCAGTAGATGGTGAAGAAGGTTCTGCTAGCTTAGGAGAACTCGTTCCAGATCACAGCTATCGCAGCTTTCAACTGGTATAAGAAGATCAAATTCGCTTGCAACAAGCATTAGTGCAGATCGAAAAATGCACTCGCGAGGTTTTGGAGTTTGTATTTCTACACGATCTTACACAAAAACAAGTGGCAGAACGCATGGGTATCAGTGTAGTTACGGTTTCACGTAGAGTTAAGAAAGGGCTGGGTTTGCTGAAAGACTTGATGGTAGCAGAGAGTTGACCAAGGAAGCAGATATTAGGGGCTGGGTGTGTCGTATTTAAAGAAACTCTTGAAATCCGAGAAATCTAGGTTATAACGGTATGAGATTTCTCCTTTGATGCAAATTGCAAAAGGTAGATTTCGACAAGTAAATTTTCATATTGCTTTTCGTAACTGCTAATGGGTAGAAATTTAAAAATTGTCATTGCAGCGATTCTGGTTTTAGCGATCGCTGCTTGTTCCTCTGAAGAAGAACAAAAAGCTAGTAATCCTACGCCGACGAGTACACCGTCAGTAACGATAAAAACGGCGACTCAGCCTTTTAACAACCCTGTGGTACCTGCTAAACAATCTCCACAAGTAGCTGATGCTACTCCTAGTTTGATTCGATTGACTAATGCAACAGAACGAGTCAATGTCGTATCTAAAGGACGGACAGATCCGTTTGGACAAATTGTAGGAGCGCAACCTCTGGTAGTGCAGAGTCAGAACGTAGAGTCACCAACACCCGTTCCAACTGTAACCGCTGTGCCTACCACTTCTATTCGTGTACCAATAGCTAGAAGTACACCAATAGCTAGAAGTACACCAATTGCTAAAAGTTCACGGATAGCGCTAAAGCCGCCAATAAAAAAGAATCTTCCCAACTCATCAAAAAATAAAGTTAACAACGCGGTGGTTGCTTCTCGAGCAATACAGAAAAAAGCTAATCCTCACCATAGCGTCATTGCTGTTTTGCCTAAGGTATTACCTAAGGTGTTACCTCAAGTCATTCCTAACCAAACTCTAACAGCCGTATTACCACCGCCACCACAACCAGAACTAGCGAAAGCAGTCATGGTTACAGGTGTCGTTGTCGTTGGTAAGGAACCTCAGGCAATTATTAAGGTACCAAATGAACCGACGAGTCGGTATGTGGAAGCAGGACAACGACTGGCAAACGGAGTGCTAATTAAACGTATTGAAATGAATCAAGGTTCAGAACCAATCGTGATTGTGGAACAATATGGTATAGAAGTTGCGAGAATGGTAGGGGAAGGCTCTGCTCAGCAAGCAACATCTCCAGCTTCTGCAGGAAATCCTGTTTCAGTAACACAGCCACCCCAAAACCCTACACCTGCAGGAGCTATGTAACTTTGAAAACAAAAGAAAAAATTGAATTTGCTCGTTTATCTTTAGCAGTTTATCAAGAGCTAGCAGCTCATCTGCAGCAAGTAGAAGGGGTGAAAGTAGATTTAATCCCCCAGTCCAGCCAACAGTTTGATTATGATCGCAGCCAAATTGAGGGCTTGTGGATTGAGTATGCTGAAACATCAAGTCCACAGAGTCGGCAACGAGTAGAGCAAATTTTGGCTTATTATCAAAATCGCTATAGAGTTTGATGATTGTATAAAAGTGAACAAAATTACATTCTGTTGTAGAGATGTTACATGTGACGTTTCTACAGCTTTTGCATTCTATCTTTAATCAAGATAGCAATCCTATTTTTTTGCCTTACAGCAGTTTTTAGGCAAATAATGCCACATTCTTTAAGCTTTCCTAATCAATAGTTCTTATGTACTAAATATCTCCGTTTCGTTGGGGTTAGAAAAGGCGTATGCAACTGTGGAGGATTGAACGGTTCTTGAACTCCCAGAAATGAATTTCTATGAAAGCATGTAAAAAGTTAGAAGCTTAAAATGTTATTTTTGTCAATAACAAATATTTAGTATTAATATCAGCTTTATCTTTATGCCACTAGATTTATTGATCGAGTAAAGATTCAATGAATTACTCTAATTTTAACAACGCGTAAACTTGTCGAAAGATAGAGTGAACATACTGAGGGGATGTTTGAAAAGTCTAAGAGCGTGTGTTTCACTACCTTAGCTACCGAGAAACTGCTACCTTGAGAATCTGGGTTTTGGGATTTGCGCTCGCGAAGAGTGAGTCTCACTTAAGGCTCAAGCAGACTCTTTTCAAACAACCTCTGAGAGCAAAATTGAATCTGCTTAAACTAAAGTTAGTATGATATCTCTTTTCCAAATTGCAGATCGACAAATTTTGGCGGCAGCTTTGCTAGACCATCCGTTGATTAAAGATTGTGTGATACTGGTTCGGGAAGGAGAAAGATCCAGACAAGAACTAGTTGCCTATGTAGTTACATCCGGGGCATTATCCTTGGAGCAGCTACAATCTCACTTTTCAGCAGTGCTAAGTGCACCTAAAATTCCGAGTGCCTATGTTTTGGTATCTACTATACCCCTCACCAAAGAAGGGCAGGTAGACGAACAGGCTTTATTGGAACTGGAAGTCATCGACTCAGACTTAGTACACCGATGGGAAGAACAGCTATGCTCGCAGCCAGAAGTCGAACAGGTAGCTGTAATGGTTCAAGAGTATACAGAAAAAATCCCACCACTGCATCTTCAGGATTTGCTTCCCAACCCGATTGCTCATGGTAGCACGCTTCATTCCACCAAAATTGTTCCTCCTCGTACTCATTCGTCAGACGCAATTGCTATCAGTCATGGTGAACCGCTGAAATTAGCAACAGATGATCCAAAAAATCTTGCACAAGTGCTACAGAGATCTGCAACCCAAGGATCGCGAGGGATTGTTTACATCCACTCTGACGGTTCCGAGACTCATCAATCTTATCAAGCTTTGCTTGAAGAAGCACAAAAGCTCCTAGCAGGTTTAAGAAAACTCGGCCTTGTGGCTCAAGATAAAGTCATTTTCCTTTTTGACTCATATCAAGACTTCTTGACGGCTTTCTGGGGCTGTACTTTGGGAGGCTTTGTCCCAGTACCGATAACAATAGCATCTAACTACAGCGATCCATCTGATAGTAACGTCAAAAAACTACAACATGCTTGGCAGGTTTTGGGAAAACCGATAGTGCTGACGAATAACAGCATTGCCCCTCAACTTCAAGTCATGTCTAGTCAGGTTTACCAGGAATTTCAAGTTGAGACAATCGAGAACTTGCGATTGCACAACCCAGATCGAAATTGCCATCCCTCCCAACCAGATGATTTAGCATTGTTATTGCTGACTTCGGGTAGCACTGGTACGCCCAAGGCAGTAATGCTGACGCATGGCAATATCATCAGCAGTGTGGCGGGTACGTGCATGATGAATAATTTTACCAGTCAAGATATCTCGTTGAACTGGCTACCTCTGGATCATCCTGGTCCTTTGATTCGGTGTGTCATCAGATGTATCTTTTTAGGATGCCAGCAGATTCATGCTCCGACTGCAGTTGTTTTGCAAGATATCCGGAAATGGCTCGATTGGTGCGATCGCTATCGAGTGACGACGACTTGGGCACCCAATTTTGCGTTTGCTTTGCTCTTGCGTCGCATTGTGGAAATCGAGCAGGGGCAGTGGGATTTATCTTCCATCAAATCTTTTCTCAATACTGCTGAGCCGATTGTTCCTCAAACAGCAAGCAGGGTACTACAGCTGCTTTCTCCTCACTCTTTAGTAGCTAATGCCATGCATTCTTCTTGGGGTATGGCTGAAACCTCATCAGGTGTTACTTTCTCAAACAGATATTTGTTCGACTCCTCAACATCGGAAGATGCTTCCTTTGTGGAGTTAGGCTCCCCCATTCCTGGAATTTCCCTTCGCATCGTGAACGACAATCAGGAAATTGTCAACGAGCAAATGATCGGCTATCTGCAAGTCAAAGGTTCTACAGTCACATCTGGTTATTATCAAAATCCCGAATTAAACCAAGAAGTCTTCACTGAGGATGGTTGGTTTAATACAGGGGATTTGGGATTTCTGGAGAACGGGCGTCTAACGATTACAGGTCGAACGAAAAATATTATCATCATCAACGGTGTCAATTACTACTCTCATGAAATTGAAGCGGTGGTGGAAGCTGTTGCAGGAGTAGAGGTGTCTTACACAGCAGCCTTTGCGACTCGTAAGTTCAATAGTAATACTGATGAACTAACAATCGTTTTGCATACCTCTATTGCTGAAGAAAACCGCTTGGTAAAACTACTCAAAGAGATTCGCCAGAACGTTGTCAGCAAGATGGGCATAAGAGCAGCTTACTTGATTCCCGTCGGGAAAGAGGCAATACCTAAAACCTCAATTGGCAAAATTCAGCACGCGCAACTAAAAAAGAGCTTTGAAGCAGGTGAGTTTGATGTTATACTCAAACAAATTGATATTTTGCTTGGCAATAACAATACTCTTCCAGATTGGTTTTACCGCCAAATATGGCGACGGAAAGAAATAGCAAGTTTATACACTCAGCCAAAGACGGGTCTGACTTTGGTATTTTTGGACTCCTTGAGTTTAGGGGAGTCTCTGTGCGCTAAGCTAAGCCAGCCTTGTGTATGTGTTGAGGCAGGCTCAGACTTTGCTAAATTATCGAACGATCGCTATCGCATCGCTCCGAAAAACCCCGAACACTATCAACAACTGCTAGATTCGGTGGCAAGAGAAAATCTTCCAATTGCAGTTATCTTGCATTTGTGGACTTATGACAAGTATACTGAAGAATCTAGTTTGTCAGAGTTAAAGCAAGCACAACAGCGAGGAGTTTACAGTCTAGTTTTCTTAGTTCAGGCGCTGGCTCGTAAAGGTTCGGATACGCCAGTTCGACTCCAAGTGATTGCCAGCTACAGCCAAGCTACCTCAACGGAAGAAAAGGTAGCAGCCGTGCGATCATCGATCATCGGAGTTGTCAAAACAATTCCTGCCGAAATGACGTGGTTGGATTGTCGCCATCTCGACTTATCGGTGCAAGAGAACGAAGTTAATGCAGCATACATTCTTCAAGAACTCCAAGTCATTGACAAAGAGCAAGAAGTCGTCTACCGTAATGGGCAGCGTCTGATTTCTCGCTTAGAGAAAGTGGACTTTATCAAAGAAGAAAAGCGAGATTTTCCCATCGTTGAAGGCGGAATGTATCTTGTTACTGGCGGGCTGGGAGGTATTGGCTCAGAAATAGCCAAGTATCTGCTACAGCAATTCAAGGTGCGGTTACTATTGGTGGGTAGAACTTCCCTGCCTGAAAGAAGTACGTGGGATGATGTCCAACCAGAGGCATCTGTAACAGAGCGAATTAAAACTTATCTGTCCTTAGAGCAATTGGCAGGAGCGATCGCTTATGAAGCGGTGGATATTTGCAATTTGAGCCAGTTGCAGCAAGTCGTTGAGCAGCATTGTGCCAGCTGGCAATGTCAGCTAAATGGAGTCATCCATCTAGCAGGAATGACGACAAGACGCCTGCTACTTGAGGAAACTCCGGATAGCTTCGCGGCGACGCTTCGTCCTAAAGTTTTTGGCACATGGACGTTGCATCAACTCATTCAGAACCAGCACGACTGTGTTTTCATCAGCTTTTCTTCGGTGAACAGTTTCTTCGGTGGCTTTAGTGCGGGTGCCTACGCGGCTGCTAACCGTTTTCTAGAGGTTTTTTCCCACTATCAGCAATATCAAAGTACATTACGAAGCTATTGCTTTGCCTGGAGCATGTGGGATGAGGTGGGTATGAGCCGCAACTACCACATGAAAGACTTGACACGCGCTCGAGGTTACTCTATTATATCGCCGGAGCAAGGACGACATTCCTTCTTCGTGGGTTTGCATTCCTATTCTGGAAATTTGCTGATAGGTTTGGATGGAAGTAAACAACACATTCAACAGTACCGGGAGATGGAAGTGCATTCCTCTCAGAGTTTATGTTCTTATTTCACGGCAAAAACCGCAGTCCCTGTCGAGCAGTTGCAATTGTCAGTGCGCGATCGCTTCGGAACTCCAAGCCGGATCGATTTTATGCAGCTTGAGGAAATGCCAATGACGGCAACAGGTGAAATTGATCGACAGCTAGTGGGGAAGCGTCAGGATTCTGGAGCGCCGCTCGAGCGGGTGGCAGCAAGGAACGAGTTAGAACGCCAAATTGCTGACATCTGGCAGCAAGTATTGAACGTTCTGCAAGTAGGTATCCACGACAACTTCTTTGATCTAGGAGGGCATTCTTTACTAGCCATACGTTTATTCGCAGAAATCGAGAAGAAATTTGACAAAAAACTTCCCTTAGCCACCCTCTTTCAATCAGGTACAGTGGAAGGTCTTGCTAACGTACTCACACAAGAAGAATCAGCGACTAGTGATCACATTTTGACATCAATGGCTGAGAATAAATCAAAAAATTCTTGGTCATCCTTAGTGGCAATTCAACCCAATGGTTCAAAACCACCTTTATTCTGTATACACCCCCTTGGCGGAGAAGTTTTGTGTTACCGCGATTTATCATTGTATCTAGGCTCCGATCAACCAGTTTATGGGCTGCAACCAAAAGGTTTAGATGGAAAAGAGCCTCTTTATACTCGGTTTGAAGACATGGCATCACACTACATTCGCGAAATCCAGACTCTTCAGCCCAATGGTCCTTATTTTCTGGCAGGTTACTCTCTTGGAGGTATGATTGCCTTTGAGATGGCTCAGCAACTCCACAAACAAGGTGAGCAAGTTAGTCTTTTGGCTATGTTTGATAGTGTTCGTCCGGGTTATAGCAAGCGGTTGCCATTTTTTATCCGAACTTTCATGCATTTATATAAAATAATACAAAAAGGACCTACTTATTTTTGGCAAAAGGCTACGGGTTGGTGGAAGCATGGCAAGTTCCTTCTCAAACAGAGATACGAGCGTTACTTGAATGTCCCTCCTCGTATAGTAGATGAGACACAGCCTCTATCTGGAATTGAAATGTATGTCAAAGTTGAACAGACTCATCTACAGGCAATGGAAGAGTATATTTTCCAAGCCTACCTCGGTAAAATTACTCTGTTACGAACTAGCGATCAAACCCGGAGCCATGATGCTGTAGGTATGCAATACGATCCTCAATTAGGTTGGGGCGATATTAGTTATGGAGGTTTGGAGATCCATCATATTTCAGGCCCTCACATGTATGTGCTTGAAAAACCCCATGTCAAGGGGCTGGCAGAAAAATTACAGGGTTGTTTAGAAAAGGCGTATGCAAAAATATAGATCTGGTTATGCAATTACCAGTTGCTGAGGTAAACTGGCTAGCAAGGTCATGCAAATATTGCTTCTCCGGCTCTAGGATCTTGGGCATCACTCATAATGGAACACTGGCAATTTCTCATACAGAAACAAGGCGATCGCTCTTGGCGTCTCCTGGAGTCGCCAAATGTGGAAATTATGGAAGGTAGGTATAGAATTGTTGCTCGCTCCAACTATATCAGTACAGATGTGGAAGTGCGGGTTACTCACTATTCAATAGAAGAAGTTCCACCCAAACGGCGAATTCAGACGCGATCTCGTCGCACCAACACAGAAGGCTTAATGGCGGTGATTCCGTTTACTTACCTCCTGCCGGGAATTTGGGATTTGCGATGTAATGGTGACTTAATGTCGGATCTTCTTGGTAAATCTTGGCAATACAGTGTCCATTTGCAAGTCTTATCGAACGTAGATTCACCTTATGTAAGAATTGATCACCAAGATGAAGGAAGAACATCCTTCTCTGATGACTCTGAGACTTTTACTGAGGAACCGATTAACCCTGTCTGGTTGAAAGCAGACACAGCAGAGCAAATTTTAAAACACTTAATTGATTTAGCTTTACCAACACAACCTCTATTAGATGATGAAATAACGGTTGAAAAACCTCTCCCAGAGCCACCACTACTGCTAACCTTGGATCGAGAAACCTACTTTGCTCGTTGGGGACAAACTCTCACTGTCAGTGGGCGTGTGGATCTCAAACCAACTACTGAGCTAAATCTGGGTGAGATAGATTTTGAAAGCGTTTGTGCAGTCGAACTCAGAATAGAACTGCGTTCACCTCTGGGAGCAGAAAGATTAAGCCTAGTACGGCAACCATTACCAAAAAAGTCACTACCACTAGAAGTTGAAGCAAAAGTTGAGATTCCTGGTGAGTGTGAATCTAAGTTGATTTTGGGAGACATCAGTTTGTATGGCGCATTGGCAGATGCTAGTGAAGTCATACTGCTAGCCAGCCACTGCTTCACAATTGCCGCAGATGTGATAGAACTGCTGGCTATTAGCACAATAGAGCTATCGCAACGAGAAGAATCTGAGTCGCTTAAAACAACCGAAGCAGGAGAGACATTTGTACCTTTAAAGTTGGAACTTTTCAATCTGGTAAAGCCGACAAAAACAAACCTGCCTCTTCACGTATCATCTGAGAAATGTCTACCACCACTTATTGCTGGGCGATCGCTCTCTAAATCAACTTCACCTCAACTGCCTTCTGTAACTCAGAGCGAAAACCAAATCATGACTACGACTGCTGTTATGTCAAAAGTCTCTGTACCAAAGCTTTTAGAGAAAAATGACATTATTTCCGCAGCTAGTCGAGTAGCAAGCACAAAAACAACTTTTCCATACTTAAGACGCCTAAAAGCTTTACCTTTTGACAGCGAGGAAGCAAGGCGTCATGCTCCCGCCTTAGAGCAAGAGGACGCGACATCTGAATTAGTGGATAATAATACACAACTTCAGGATGATTCGGTTGCAGTCGTTGTCTCGGCTAGTTCTGAATTAATAACTGAAGATTCTCCGTACTTATCTCCTCTGATCCGCCAGTGGATGCACAGCCAAGGTTACTCCTTACTCGAACCGATTAATTTACATTACCAAGATGACTATGATATTTATGCAGTCAAAAGTCATGAAACGAGGGTAGAGAGAACGCTAGAGAAGCCTCTTGAGGACGTGGAACTCTTGAAAAATCGCGGAACGGACGATTCATTGGAACTTACAGATCGACTATCCGCTACATCTGGTGAGGACACAGAGAAGTGGGCAAAAGCAGGAGATACAGTAACATATTTAACAGATGTGGTAATGGAAGTTACAGATCGATTCTCGACTGCCTCGCCTAGCCGTAAAACAAAGACAGTAATTTTTACCGAAGAAGTAGTAGTGGAAGATACTTTTAATAAAGAGGAAACCAATACTATTCAGAATCCCTCCGCCATTGAATTTGCTTCATCAGTTTTAGAGCTAGTCGCTTTAGAATCATTGCCAGTTCCACAACTACATTTACCAAATGGTGAGCTAATCTCTGGTAAATCTATTGTGGTGCGTGTGCGGCTTGTAGAAGAGCGTCCTCAAGTTGCTGTGAAGTTATGGGTTGAGGATTGTCAAACCCGCAGGTTGCTGGATGAGCCTCGTTTGTTGACAAATTTGTTACCTAACTTCAAGGGAGGGTTGGAAGTCATGACTTACATCAACGTTCCTTTTGGGTGTTTGGAAATTCGTGTAGAGGCGATCGCCATCAACATGGCAACCCAACTTGAAAGTGACAAAGTCTCGCTCCACCGAACTGTAATTCCTCCTGACTTACCGACTTTACAGCTAGATGAACTACTGGGTATCTGACAAAAGAGGAGTTTAGTAGGTTGAGCGAAACAAATCTAAATATAGCAGGGAGCAGGGAGCAGGGAGCAGGGAGCAGGCGTGTGATTGTCCCGTGGTTTCAGTGTTTTCTCATTAGTTAATGTCCTAATCTAGCTGGCAACTGCTATATGTAAAGCGAGCCTACCGGAAGCTTCCGCCCGGCAGACTTTACGTAAATAAATATTGAGATGATGTGAAACCTACTAACAACTAACCATTAACAGCGCCTCAATCTTCTCTTCGGGAGACGAGGTGTCAATGTCAAGTTGTGTTCATTCACGCCAACTGACTAACTGTGTTAACAATCTGAAAGAATTGTCAAAATCATGCCGAATTTGCAGTAAGCTCATCTTGAATTGTTATGTAGTTTAAGAGGAACCTCGTTTATGTCAGCTTCATTTTTGCCTTCGATTTTAGTTCCCTGTATTGGTTACCTTGTTCCAGCAGTAACATTCGCGTTTATGTTGTTATACATTGAACGCGACGATATCGCTTAAAAATTAACAATCAAGGAACGATAAATTACGATCAAAACCGCCGATTTCATATAAATCGGCGGTTTTTTTATACTAAAATTCTAAACCATTGTTCAAATGTCGTGCTCAGTTACAGATAACTAATTGTGCGGCTAATTTTTGTTTTCACCCTTCAGTTTTCTATTAAACATTTAGCTTTTAGACATCACTTGTCAGCTTGTCAAACTTGTCAGAGCTGGGACTCTTGTTAACTATGTTTACCAAATTCCTTTGATAGCTAACGACTGACAGTCGAAAGTGAGTCTAGTTCTATTCGCGTTCGGGTTCCCGTCTCGTTCAAAGCAGCGTCTCCGCTACTGAGAAGAAAAGCGTCTCCGATGAAAGACAATACCCATCTCCGAAGCTTCAGGAAGAATAACTCCTCCTTAGTACGAGTCTCACAAGGAAGGGCTGAATGCTTAACATTAACAATTAGCTATTGGGGTAATCAGAGCAAGCCAGTCTTAGATGGAAGAACCGAGTCCAGCATAAGCTCCATAGAAGAAGATGCCTAAAACGGTAATTACACCTAAACCGGCGATTGTAGCTACTATCCACAGGGGAATTCTTCCACTTCCAGACACAGTTTTTTTATCCTCCGTTAATCAAAAATCAGCAATGCAGGTTAAATACAAAACGATTTATACCAGTCGTTCTAGTTAGTTAAAGAAATAACTTGAAAACAGAATACCCAGAACGAAAATGAGTAGTAATCCCAGATAAAGAGAAGTTCGGTTTAGTTCAACCGGCTGCCTATTGGGATTTGACGATTTATCCATGAATTTCTCCTACCGTTGAATAAACTGCATTGAGGCGATCGCACCCAAAAAGAAGACTGTTGGTACGGCTAGAGTGTGAACTGCCAGCCATCGTACCGTAAAAATCGGGTACGTAACTGGTTGATTAATCTTATTGCTACTAGTCATGATTTCAAACTAATTTCCGCTACTAAATTGCTTAACTTGTTCTTTTGCGTCAAAGCGGTCCTTCACGATGGGCAATTGCTGCCGTGTTTGCGTGTAATAGTCATCTGGGCGTGGTGTACCAAATACATCATAAGCCAGTCCAGTGCTGACAAATAGCCAACCTGCGATAAACAAAGCTGGAATGGTGATGCTGTGAATCACCCAGTAACGAACGCTGGTAATAATGTCCGAAAATGGACGTTCTCCAGTGGTACCTGACATTTATATCCCTACCTTCTCAAAGATTGTTATTGAGTTTATTATCCTACAAAGTTTAGAAATAGTTACAAGTTGCAACTTGTTTCTCAGAAATCGAGATCAATACTTAACATTTGGTGATTTGATTTCGACTGCCCAGTTTCTTCCACCGATTAACACCGAACGTAAGTCTCATACCATCGATGAATTAACGGTTACTTTAAGCAGGTTCTGGCTCTCGAGCCGCAGTAACGCTTGGGTGATATTTCAGCAAAATACCTTGGTCTCCGACAATAAATCCCTTTTCTTGGGAAAAGAAAACAATCTTGTAAAAATTAGCAGGAACTCCTTCAACGCCACGGTCTTTTGCCCATGTTTTGCCACCATCAACACTTCGTAGCAAACTACCGCTTCCGCCACCTACCCAAATTTCATCAGGCGTGCGGTAAGCTAAATCAAGTAAGCCCCAACTTGTAGCAAATTCTGGATATTGAGCTTTTTGCCACTCTTCGGACTTAGCTGGATCGCTGAACTGTATTTGACCACCCCTTGCAAGCATCCACATTTGCTTCTCGTTAACAAATCCCATATTTTCAACACGTCGTGAACTATTCCGGTTATGGGGTACCCAAGCACTTTGCCCTGGTTCCCATGTTGAATAGAAATTCCCCTTAGCGGAAACAGCAACGTATTTACCGTCCTCTGAACGTTCTATGTTACGAATGACACCAACAGCTTCTTCTACCTGGGCTTTCCAGTTTTGACCTGCATCTTGGGTTCTATATATTGCTCCCACATCGGTCGCCATCTCAGCCGAGTTTTTTCCGAGTGCGACAATCTTAACTGGGTTACCGGGTAGCTTTTCATTCAAAGGAATACGTGACCAAGAACTACCTTCATCAGTGCTATGCAAAAGAAAAAAAGGTTCTCCAACTATCCACCCTTCTTTACCCGAAAAACTCACTGAATTAAAGCGGTATTTTTGCTCATCTAATTCTAATTTAATTGGTTGCCAGGTTTCGCCACCGTTTTTTGTTTCCAAAAAAGTTGCGTTGCTACCAACGATGTAGCCATGTTGAGGGTTCTCAGTAAAAGCAATATCTAGCAGTTTCGCGTCTATTCCCAAAGAAATAATTTCCCAAGGGTTATTGGTGACTGAAGATACCTGACTACAACCGAAGCACATGAGGACAGTTATTAACACGGCGAATATTCGCTGCCCAATTTTTACACTTGAACGCATTTCTATTTGTTTACTTTTTGTGAATTTTTGAGCTAACACCACGACTATGAATTCCGACGTATGGTAATTCCCGTCACATTGTCATGTATTCGCTATAGCGCTTTTTTAGTGCGACTTCCATCTTTTAGGAGTTGGCGAGAGCGCTATTTTTTGAGTAAAGAACTTATGAACAATTTCACCCGTAGAAACTTGGTATAATTTCACACAATTGGGTTTTATTGTAAGCCGTAAATACTCATAAAAAACAGGAAACCAAGAATCAAAGCACCGAAAATCAGGAGATTCTTCTGTTCGGGGGTCATCTTATTTACCCCCAAACCATAATTCAGATTTTCTTGAAAGCCAGAAGCCTTGTTAACAGGTCCGATGTTCGCGAAAGCATTCTTTTTCGCACCGCACACTGGACAGCGCCAAATGAGTGGCAATTCTGCAAAGGGTGTTCCCGCAGAAATGCTTTGCTTGTCATCGCCCTTATCAGGTTCATAAATGTAACCGCAGGCACGGCACTCGTAGCCGTCTAATACTGAATCTTCAACAGCTTGTTCGCTCATGGTGACATTGGTTAAGAGGTAATTATTAAATCTACGTTAAAAATTATGACACAAGTATGAGTTTTTTCTAACCCTAGCATAATTCACTCAAAATCATCTTTAGCTTGGTTTTAGAGGATTAAAAAATCTAAAAAGATATAATGTAAAAGAAGGTTACAAAGTTATTTCGATCCATAGCGGTAGAGATTTATTGTGTTTGTCCTCAGCGGTTACGAGTACCTTTTAGGCTTCTTCCTAGTTTGTAGCCTAGTGCCAGCCTTGGCTTTATCAGCGTCCAAGCTTCTTCGACCCAGTGGTCGCAGCCCAGAACGGCGCACAACTTATGAATCCGGTATGGAACCCATCGGTGGTGCCTGGATTCAGTTCAACATCCGCTACTACATGTTTGCGCTGATCTTCGTCGTCTTTGATGTAGAAACAGTTTTTTTGTATCCATGGGCGGTTGCGTTCCACGTTCTTGGTTTATTGGCATTTATTGAAGCCCTCATTTTTATCGCAATTCTTGTAATTGCCCTTGTCTACGCATGGCGTAAAGGAGCTTTGGAATGGTCTTAAATACCAACTTAGAGGATAAAGAGCGTATCCTCAACCCGATCGGGCGTCCGACAGTTACCCAAGAGTTGTCAGAAAACGTCATCCTCACAACTGTTGATGACCTATATAATTGGGTAAGACTTTCGAGTTTGTGGCCCTTACTGTTTGGGACAGCTTGCTGCTTTATTGAGTTTGCAGCTTTAATTGGCTCCCGTTTTGACTTTGACCGCTTTGGATTGATTCCCCGTTCTAGCCCTCGTCAAGCTGACTTGATCATTACAGCTGGCACAATCACTATGAAGATGGCACCTCAACTCGTGCGTCTTTATGAACAAATGCCAGAACCAAAGTATGTGATTGCTATGGGCGCTTGCACGATTACTGGCGGGATGTTCAGCGTTGATTCTCCATCTGCCGTCCGTGGAGTTGATAAACTGATTCCAGTGGATGTGTACTTACCCGGTTGTCCGCCGCGTCCAGAAGCGATTATCGACGCTATTATCAAGTTGCGCAAGAAGATCGCTAACGAGTCGATGCAAGAACGGAATCTCATTAAGCAAAGTCACCGCTACTATAGCACGACTCACAATATGAAGCCAGCAGAGCAAATCCACACTGGTAAGTATTTGCAGGCAGAAACTCGCATAACGCCGCCCAAGGAATTAGTGGAAGCGATCGGTATGCCAGTACCACCAGCTCTCCTTGCGGAAAAAGCACAAAAGGAGGAACGTCGCCTTGGCTGAAGAAGAATCAAAACTAGCCCCAGCAGACGAACAGTCTTTGGCAAAAGTTGGTAAAGTCTCCCAGTGGTTAACGGAAAATTCCTTTGCCCATGAGTCCTTAGAAGCAGACCGTAATGGTGTAGAGATTATTAAGGTGGAGGCGGACTTCCTGCTTCCTTTATCCACAGCATTATATGCCTATGGGTTTAATTATCTCCAGTGTCAATCGGGAATCGACTTAGGTGCAGGAAAGCAGTTGGTTAGCATGTATCACCTGGTGAAAGTCGGTGATAATGTTGATCGCCCTGAAGAAGTGCGTTTGAAAGTCTTCTTACCACGAGAAAACCCCAGAGTGCCGTCAGTCTACTGGATTTGGAAAGCGGCAGATTGGCAAGAACGCGAGTCTTATGATCTGTACGGCATTATCTACGAAGGACACCCAAACCTCAAGCGGATCTTAATGCCAGAAGATTGGGTAGGTTATCCTTTACGTAAAGATTACATCTCGCCAGATTTCTACGAGTTGCAGGACGCTTACTAGAGCGACAAACCTCACTCTTAACTGCTCTCCACAGCGTCCATCCATTACCCGCATTTTCTCGATATTCACTAAACTTACTTGGAATCATATTGGAACAATTGATGGGTACAGTTTTGTAATCAGAGTTCAGATGCGGGTGATATATTATGGTTAAACTTATTAGCCAAAGATTTAAAGCTTATAACTCCGCACAAGCGGTAGAATAATCCTAATTCTAAAGCTTCATTCACTTGAACTATGACGATGCATATCGAACTCCAAAGTGCGTTTGCCAACCGCCATGTCCTCAAAGTTATTAGTGGCTTAAATAACTTTGACGCTGCTCGCGTAGCAGCAATCATCAAAGCAGCCGATTTGGGCGGTGCTACTTTTGTTGACATTGCTGCCGATCCTGGTTTAGTTAAATTGGCAAAATCATTGACAGATAAGCCAATATGTGTATCTGCAGTAGAACCAGAGAAATTTGTCCGAGCGCATGCAGCTGGAGCAGATTTAATTGAAATTGGTAACTTCGATTCTTTCTATGCCCAAGGACGTAGATTTGAAGCCGAGGAAGTTTTAGCACTGACTCACCAAACTCGCACTCTTCTTCCAGAAATCACTCTCAGTGTCACTGTTCCCCACATTCTTCAGTTGGATGAACAAGTTAAGCTGGCAGAGGAACTGGTGAAAGCAGGTGCAGATATTATCCAAACTGAAGGTGGTACGAGTAGTCACCCAACCCACCCTGGAACTTTAGGACTTATTGAAAAAGCCGCACCCACCTTAGCAGCAGCTTATGAAATTTCTCGTGCAGTATCAGTTCCAGTGCTGTGTGCTTCGGGTATTTCTAGCGTAACAGCACCTCTGGCGATCGCTGCTGGTGCAGCTGGTGTTGGAGTCGGTTCTGCTATCAACCAACTCAACAGCGAAGTGGCAATGATTGCTGTAGTACGTAGCTTGGTAGAAGTCTTGGGAACTGCAATAAAAGTAGGGAGTAGGAAGTAGAGAGTAGCGAGGGGGAATGTTGGATTTTGGATTGCATCTAACATCCAAAATCTAAAATATCTATTCCCCTTAACTCAGGCAATCCTTCAAACTATAAATGACCTGATTTTGCTGTTCAACTGACAATTCTGGGAACATAGGTAAGGATAAGACTTGGTGGCAGGCTTGCTCTGCTACGGGTAATTGCCCCACCACATACCCCAAATGTTGATAAACTGGCTGTAAATGTAAAGGGTAGGGATAGTAAACCATTGTGTTTACACCCCGCTCTTGCAATTGAGTCCGAACCAAGTCTCTTTTATTTTCTAAAACACGAATGGTATATTGATTCCATACTCCCATACCACCAGCTAATTCTTGAGGTGGAATGATGCCGGAAATGTGACTGAGGAATTGGTGGTAATGGGCTGCGACTTGCCGTCTTTGGTTATTCCACATACTTAGATAACGCAGCTTAATTTGAAGTATAGCTGCTTGTAATGCGTCTAAACGGCTATTAACACCAATCTCTTCTTGTAAGTAGTTAGTTTTTTGACCGTGATTTCGGAGCATCCGAATTTTCTTTGCGATCTCCGGATCGTTAGTTGTGATCGCCCCACCATCTCCACAAGCACCGAGATTCTTTGTAGGGTAAAAACTAAAGCAACCGATATGTCCAATACTTCCTACTTTTTGTCCAACCCAACTTGCTCCTGTAGACTGAGCACAATCTTCAATAACAATGAGATTATGGGTTTGTGCTACGTCAATCAATGCGGTCATATCCGCAGGTTGCCCGAATAAATGTACTGGTATAATTGCTTTAGTTTTCGGTGTTACTACCTTCTCGACTTGCTCCACATCTAAATTAAACGTAGTCGCATTGATATCCACAAACACTGGCTTAGCACCTAAATTGCTGATAACTTCGGCAGTGGCAATAAAAGTGAACGGTGTTGTAATGACTTCATCACCTGCACCAATATCAAAAGCTCTCAGTGCTAGGGAGAGTGCATCAGTACCAGAGTTACAAGCGACACATTCACTCACACCAGTGTAAGCGGCAAACTGTTGCTCGAAACCTTCAACTACAGGACCACCAATATAACGACCAGAAGCCAGAACCTCCAAGACGGCTGCACTCACTTCTGCTTCGATGCTAATGTATTGCTGCCTGATGTCAAAGGCAGGGATGGAATTTACACTTTGAACCATGAGTTTTTATCTTAAACAATTAGAAGATAGATGCCGACTGGAATCGTGGCAAGCATTCAGCTATTATCGGTCACTGGTTAGCGTTCTTAGAAGCAAATCGTGTAACCCTTTAAAGACATAAACAAGTCATGTATGCTCATGCTGACGACTAGCGGTTGATATACTTACGAATGATCAAGGAAACGAGGTTACAGAAAGATTACCATGTGGAATCAGCCTCACTCAGAGTTTTTACTAAGATATATAATCGGAAAAGCTACCATTTTCTCTTGAAAGTGATATACATCAACCCTGAATCAATACCAAGGATTAAAGTTCCTAACGTGTTAGCTTTTTTTGAGGAGTTGTAGAGATACGCTGTTGGAAACATCTCTACTGACTACACCGATGCGGGATGCTCGGATTGGAAGTTCAACTTGCCCCGAGATTTATCCATCGAATCATCTTAAAATCTAATCCACTGCGGTGCAACCCTCTGCCACGGAGACAATCTGGGGATTCGTTGCACAAAAGTTTGCTTTATTTGGGAAACCAAAAGCGCCAAAATTGATTGACTATACTAAAAATGACAAAGGAGGAAGAAAACCCATGCAGGATCTAATCAAACTGGATGTGGTGGATTTGGCTAGCGCTGTAGGATTGATGGGCATAGCTATTGGTTTATCTGCGTGGGAAAAACTGGGACTAGAACTAAACTTAGCTCTTGCAACTGGTCGAACTATCCTGCAATTGGTGGTATTGGGATATGTTTTAGACTTTGTCTTTGCTTTTGACAATCCTTGGGCAGTTTTGGTGATTTTAGCAGTAGTACTGACAATTTCAGCGGTTGGAGTCCGAAATCGCATAACTCAAAAAATTCCACAGATATTGCCCTTGGTATGGGGGTCCATTTTTGTTAGTACAACTCTGACGCTGATTTATATAAATTTCTTGATTATTCAACGTCCAGATAGATTAATAACTGAGCCACATAATTGGTATGAAGCGCAGTATGTCATTCCCTTAGCTGGAATGGTGTTAGGTAATGCCATGAATGCTGCAGCGATCGCTGGAGAACGCTTAGTCAGCACTATCAACGCCAGTCATCTAGAAATAGAAACTCATCTTAGCTTAGGTGCAACCCCTCAACAAGCAGTGAATCAATACCGTAAAGACGCAATTCGCGCCGGAATATTTCCTACTATTAATCAAATGATGATTATCGGGATGGTCACACTTCCAGCTATCATCACCGGGCAGTTGTTGAGTGGCGTTAATGCCCGCGAAGCCGCATCCTACCAAATTTTGATTATGTTCATGATTGCTGTCACCAACTTGCTAACAACAGTGTTGCTTACACGAGGACTGTGTCGTATTTTTTTTAACTCTGCTGCACAGCTGATCAGGAGCTAATATGGCAACATTGAATCTCCTAGCTTGAGCCACAGCACTCGAGAGTGGTAGGGTAAAGTCATCAGGATATTGCTATATATTGTCAATTAGCGACGGTACTGTTCGCGCTCATATTAACAATATACTATCAACCTTTTTTATCAATGGACTCTGCTATGATGAGGCTTGGAATCAACAGACTCTCCTCAACAAGATTGTTGAGGTGATCGACTCTCAACCAAGGTAGACTACTGAAAATTCTACTTTATCAGGAGTTCAAGCAATGGGAGCAAAAAAGATTTTGATGATTGTTGGTGACTTCGTGGAAGATTACGAAGCAATGGTGCCTTATCAAGCTTTGACAATGGTCGGGCATGAAGTGCATACGGTGTGTCCGGATAAAAAGCCAGGTGAGACAGTTCGCACCGCCATCCACGATTTCGATGGTGAGCAAACCTACAGCGAGAAGCCGGGACACAAGTTTCGCATCACGACGGACTTTGATGAAGTCAAGCCGGAAAATTACGATGCGCTTATAATACCAGGTGGACGTGCGCCTGAGTACCTGCGCCTGAACGATCGCGTGCTGGAGATTGTCCGCCACTTTGCATTTGAGAACAAACCGCTCGCTGCTATCTGTCACGCACCACAAATACTTGCAGCTGCAGGCGTGCTGAAAGGTCGGCTATGCACTTCCTACATCACCCAAAAGCCGGAAGTGTTATCAGCAGGAGCCCGGTGGGGCGAACCAAACGAGACTCTCTCGAATGCGTTTGTAGACGGCAACCTTGTGACTGCTGTGGTGTGGCCCGGTCAACCTGAGTGGCTGCGTAAGTTTTTGGAAGTTTTGGGTAGCCGCATTGAACCTTAAATTAGTAAACAGTGATTATAAGTATGGGTGATAAAGACGGTTTAAAAATATTTAGAGTGGCGTCTGAGAGATTTCGATTAAATCCAAGTAAATATGAACAAATAATAAGGCTGGGCAGAGTTTTTAATTTGTATAAAAAATTATATC
>JAQYWN010000341.1 GCA_029379265.1 Rhizonema sp. NSF051 | reverse complement strand
GTTCTATTTTGATTACATTATATGAAGCATATTTTAGTTTTGTAAACATATTTTTCCCCTAAACGGTCAAATTTTCCAGATATTTTAGTCATAAATACTCGTTAATTCTCCGAAAACTCTCCTATCGTGAAGTTTTCCGAAGCAAATTGTAACGAGGGTGTGGCTCACCGTTACAATTTGTCATAATGCAAATTCTATAATTAAACCAAAAAATGCTAGTAAATGGTTAAATATAGCTGTTTTCATTTGAATCATAGGCATATTCAATACTCGTCATGATTGAAATCCCCGCGCCTGAATTTATGGGGATTCTGTTGTTACTTTTTACTGCTCCTCGCTTGTTGCTCCTTGGGTATCAATAGAGAGCGATCGCACAACTGAGGTAATTCCCTCGAACTGCCAAGCGGCTGCCATTGCTGCTGCCACATCTGAGGCGTGAGATGTATCAGTTAAGGCTAATAAAGTAGGTCCTGCACCACTAATGACCATGCCGTAAGCTCCCGCATTAACAGCAGCCGAATTCACAGCGTCGTACCCTTGAATCAGTGATTTCCGATAAGGCTGATGTAATTTATCTTGCAAAGCAGTCTTTAACCAATCTTTCTTACCAGTTTGCAACCCACGCAACAATAATCCCAGATGTGCTGCATTAAAAATCGCATCTGCACGACTCACCTCCATTGGTAAAACCTGCCGTGCCTCCTTTGTTGAAAGCTCAAAATCTGGAATCGCTACTACAGGTATAACGTCTTCACACCAAGGAATCTCACAAATCTCCCACAGACTCTGCTGTCGTTCATCCTCAACCCCCGTAGCTGCCAAACGACATCCCCCCAAAAGCGCCGGTACCACATTATCCGGATGTCCTTCCATTGCGATCGCCAACTCCATCACCTGTAACTGGCTCAAAGGTTTACCTGCCAAGAAATTTGCCCCAAGCAAACCACCAACAATCGCCGTTGCCGAACTCCCCAAACCTCGTGCTAAGGGTACACCTAGCTCAATTTCTATCTTGACAGGTGGCGGAGTTTGCTGTAAGCATTCATAGAACTTCGCAAATGCCTGATAAAGTAGATTACTTTGATCTGTTTGTACCTTCTGGGCCTCTACACCCGTGACAGATATTGTCACTTCGTCGTACTCAAGGTGAGAAAACTTGAACTTATTATATAGTGTTAAAGCTGCACCGATACAATCGAAACCCGGTCCCAAGTTAGCAGTCGTAGCGGGAACAGTGATAGTGGTAGAACTTTCAATAGACATTTGAGGCAGACCGAGAGTAAGAAGACTACATGAATAATATATCGACGAGATGCGGCGTAACTCGTGCGATCGCGATAAGTTGGGTAAATACTTCAGTTACATGTTGATCGATGAATCAAATCTCAAGCACAGCGATTCAAGAGAAGGCTGGCAACAATGAGCAAAGTGCTGTTACCGAGCTAAAGCCGTTGATTATTCTTGGCTTGGAAATACTTCTGGCTTTACCCTTGGGTTTGTTCCTCTCCCAATTTCATATTGGAGGAGTCACCTGGCTGTTTGGCGGTATTATCTCCGGTGCGATTATACTTCAAACTTATCGGATTCTCTATGATTCTTGCCTCTTACCCAACCGGAGTGTTAGAAAAATTGGTATGGCACTTGTGGGGCTGAATGTTGGCTTTTCCATTGCTCGCGGTAATCTGGCTAGTGTTGCTTCTTTTGCGCCTGTATTTATCTTTCTTACCTTTTTTATATTGATATGTGGTACCGTTATTGGCTACATCTACTCTCGCTTGATAAAAACCAATTTATTAACGGCAATGCTCGCGACGGTTCCCGGCGGTGTCGGACTTATGTCAGCGATTGCGGCAGATTATGGTAGAGATGTCACCCTAGTCGCACTCGTTCAGGCACTTCGCGTGACTACAGTAGTTTTACTAATCCCTTTAATTGCTAGAGTATCAACAGGAACTTACGTCAACCTCCAAACATCTCCTCTTCAAGGTGCCTTACTCAATCTCGCTCCATCTCAATTAGGATTTCTCTTATTAGCACTGGTACTAGGTGGATTGGGAGCTTATCTTGCTGTGACAGCTAAAATTCCTACAGGCGATTTTTTTGGTGCATTAATAATTGGTATAGCGTTTAATCCCTTAATGAATTGGCTACCTGTTCTTGGTGATGTTAACTTTATTCCGCCACCTTTGATCAACTTAATCGGTCAAATGCTTTTGGGAATTACGATTGGAGAGTATTGGGGTAAGAAACCGACTTTTAGAACACAAACAATAGCTTACACCCTAATGTCTGTCGCATTGACTCTGGTGGCAGGAGCGATCGCCGCCATCTTAGCCATGCAATTAACATCATGGGACTGGTTAACTTGTATGCTAGTTACAGCCCCAGGAGGATCGGCGGAAATGATTCTAGTTGCTCTGGCATTAGATCATAACGTTGAAATTGTTACCGCAGGTCATTTAATGCGACTGATTGCGATTAACAGTTCCCTACCACTTTGGGTGTTTTTGTTTCGTCGTTTGGAAGAGAAAGAACACCGGGGAGCAGAATTAAAAATGAAAAAAGCTTGAGTTGGAGGCAATGAGCAATTTATGGATGGTGGCTTTATTTCCCCCACACATTAGTAAAGAGTCGTAGTGAGTGCTGTCTTCGCTCCTCTCCTCATCCATGCTTTCCCCAATTTTTTATCTGGAAAATGGAAAAAACAGTGACGCCAAGAGTTAAAATTTGCTGTATTAGCAGTGTAGAGGAAGCGTGGACTGCTATTCGGTATGGTGCATCAGCCCTTGGTTTAGTTTCTGCGATGCCGAGTGGACCTGGTGTCATAGATGAAGAGTTAATTGCCAAAATTGCTATTTACTTATACCTAACTATACAGTTAAGAGCGCTGAAGCGCAACTACGAGCCTATCTTTTATTTATAAGTAATTAAGCGAACGTGATATTACTCCGCGTCCTGTCCATTTGTGGTTGGTGCATCCCCGGTATTTCCTGATATACCGGGGTGAAAACCCTGTTGAGATCGTGCATCTGCTGGCAGCGAACATGGACATTGCACACGAACTTGCCAAGAAATAAGGATTTTGTCGCTGACATAGATACGATCAAGCCGTGACTATTAGCTGCTTTACAAGAATGCCTAAAGCAGCTTTGTTACAGCTTCAGTAAATGTTTCATAGGGAGTTACCCCAACAAGGGTTTCCATCAGAGTTCCATTTTTATAAATCATGACTACAGGAATACTACGGATGCTCAATCTTTTAGCAAGGTTTTGGTTCTCGTCAAGATCTACCTTGACTACTAAGGCACGACCGTCATATTCTTGAGCTAATTTATCTATTAGAGGAGCGATCATCTTACAAGGTCCACACCAAGTTGCGGTAAAGTCAATTACAACTAGTTCGTTGCTGGTCAAAAGTGAATCGAATTCTTGTTCTTGGATATATTCAACTGTTTTCATAGATGCTGTTTTATTTTGAGGGATAACTTTAGTACAAAATTGGGCTTTAATCGTGTAATTGCTACTAGGAAATAGCAACACAATACGGTTATTATCCTGTAATATGTGTAAAATTGACAGCAACGAATGAGCTAAATTTTTCCATACAACATGTGTTTAGCGATCGCTTTCTACAAATTTTGGGTAAATACAAGCCACCAACAGAGTTATTTTAGATAGCTTAAGCACATCCCTTATCAAAAATAATTCAATACTCTATACAAATGAGGAAAATCCAAGCTTGAGGCATAAGCCGCGACGGTTTAGCTAACTTGCTACAGAGTATAATCATAACACATAATGCATGCCGTAGTCTACCGAAAAGTTTTATGTGAGATATTGGCGTTGCTGAATCAAAATATGAATTATGCGATGCCCTTTGCCACGGCTTAAGCTTGCGGGAGCACAGCGCCACTGAGCCATATTTAGTTGTTGTATTACTAATCGAAGTGAATATTTAAGCATTTCTTCTGATTTGGAGTAACAAAAAGTTTTACGATGTAATCGAGCCAGATAATGTCTTAAACGACTATTTTCCCCTTCAATTCTTGTCATATATGTTTTGCTAACCCTTACGAGTGACGCTCGTTCCGACGCTCTTAGGAGTGTAAGACGCATTTAGCGGATAAAATATCCTAATGAATAAGTGCTTAATTTTATATAAGCTTTCAACAATCACTACCTTTTAGCAGTAAGTTATCAGTGAAATGAGTATACATCTAACTGTCCGGGCAGCAGCAATAGGCTTGTTCGTTAGCCTGCTTGCAAGTGGAAAAGCTATAGCAGTGACTTTCTCCTTCACTAAGATTGCTGATACAAGCAACAACTCCTTGTCAGCCAAAAAAGAAGAGTAAAATACTTAACGAGTGTAACTACCATAACTCTATTTATCGCAACGAGGATGGCGCTCGCTTTTGCAAGTCTGGGTAGTTGCACTTTATATATAGCGGTATTTAACGAGCGTGAGGTAGAATAGTGATAATGGGCAAACCAATGCGTGAACGAGCGCTAAGTGCGATCACCTTTTGCACTACAGATAAAGAATTTAAAGCTGAATTGAGAAAGCGGATTAATCAGCAACCGTAATCGGAAAAAATTTACACATGGGTGCTCTTGTAGTTGCCGATCACAGCATTTTTATTAATCTGGTTTACAAAGAATTAAATTCAGTACATTCAACTCATGAGAACTAAAAAGATACTTGTCTGTAAATATTTTTCGCCTAACTTCTTCTAGACAGTAACTTCTAAAAACGACAAAAGGAAAATCTTGATAGTTGTAACCAATAGGCAGAACATTCCCCACAGGGTACAACAAGCGGATGTAAGTAGCAAGAATATCGCGGAAGCGTTCGTCTTCGGGTTCTTGAGGTTCGTTGGCAAAATATTGACTCATCACCTCGCCACTAATAAATGCAAACAATGGTAATGCATAATATTGGTCTAAATGCAAGTTATTTTGTTCAAGTTTTTGGGTTTTGTTAACTTCATCCTTGAGTTCGTTCACTAACTCGATAGCATCTGCGATCGCAGAACGTAAACTTTCCGGGTAAGATTTACTATGGCTTATTTTCTGCATATATTGCCAGAGTTCGTGGTTGGCATGATTTGCGATATCTAGCAGCCGCATTTGGTAAGTTTCCTCCAAAGTATTTTTAGCAATTGGAACTACCAACAAACTTCCACTCAGATAACCTGGTTCAATTTTGGCAAAATCTAGTAATTTATCCAGCGTGTAACAACTTTGGGTAAACTCTTGGTTGAAAGACTTTTGCAACGCCAGATAATTATATTCATCTGTCTTCTTTACCACAAATTTTGCCCTACCCAACAACTGTTCTAAGCTTTTGAATACCTTTTCGGGTAATACATCACTTCTATTTCGATAATGTTCTTTCTTCAGTTGGCTAATCAGATTTGCCATTTGAGCAGAAAATGTTTCACCTGCGCCTGACACAGACTTACCACCTATAGGTATAATGATAAAATTATCTCGACCTATAGAACCAGAACCAAAAATCCTGGTCATGATAGAAGCTTTTAAAATCAATAATATATTTAACAGACTCAGCACACTTTCCTGTAAAGATTGCCCGTCATCTTGATGATAAACCGACCGTTCCGCTAAATAGAAAATGAGTTCTTTATCCTGATTATCTATCTTATCATCTCCGCGACCTCTGTAAATAACCTGAACAACTTCCATCAGGTTTTTCTCAATTTCAAATTGGGCGATTTCTACCAGGATGTGTTTAGCTCTGGGGAAGGATAAACCTCGACTTCCAGAAGCAGTCATAAAAACCACTTTCACCGTTGCTTGAAATTTTTGTATTTGTTGCTTTTCCTCCTCAGAGATATTCGCATGTATCTCTAGGTAATCTACAAATTTCTCAAATCCCCAATCTTCCCTAATCGTAGCTATCAGTTCCGCTAACCTACGCTTGTTTTGAATATAAACTATCAACTGGTCAACATCTGCTCGCTTCATGAAAACTTTAATGTCTTCTAAAATCTGGTTTTGCAGGCTTGACTCCAAACTAGAGCTTTGCTTTAAGCCTGCTTCTTCACTAAACTTGCAAGACTGTATCAATACTTTGTATGTGATGGATAAACTGCTGGCTGGATAAGAATTCGTGTTAATAACAGTTGCTGGCAAACCTTTAAATAAAAATGGCTGCACTGAAAGAGGTTGAGCAATCTCCGTAGCACGTCTAAAATATATCTTGTTCGGTTCTGGAGAAGTGTCATAAAGGTGTTGCTGGATGACATTTTTATCAACTATAGAAGCATCAGCTACAATAACTTTGGTGTTAAATCCATTTTGAACATCCATTAATTTATACTTGGAGAGGATACTATGAATTCCATCCAAAAACGCAACACCACCATCATCACCAGTGATTTCATCTATCATAATGAAGAAATTCTTGATTCTCCGAGAAATACTTCTCATCCTATCGGGAAAGACAATACCCTCTATTTTGTTATAGGCGGTTCTAAAGATTTTCTCAAAATGCTTTAATGTATTATCAGTCTCAGTAATTTTCAAAGACTGTATAGAAGCAGTCGCAACAATATTGTCTGAAAGTTCTAATTCTATAACAGTAGATATTGCCTCGCAAAGACTGTTGAGAACTCCCTTAGTTTTTTTTCCTTTATCTTGAATAGTATCATCCGCTGCTCTCCTAAGTCTGTTGGAACGTCTCCTCTTTTGTTCAGTTGTACTATCAAGAAACTCAACAGAATTTTTTGTGAAATTATCTTGACGTTTATTCCAAGTATAGTGAACAGTATAGTATCCAGTGTTATCTGTATTTAAAATGCTGTTGGAATTGAGCGCTAAGATACGGCGATCGCATAACTCTCCAGTTTGTTTATCTTTAAATTTTTCGATAATGTCGAGGTTCACTTGTTTTCGGGGACTCACATAAAAGAAAAGAAAACCCTCATCTATATGACTTTTCAGAAAATCAACAATTGCCGTAGTTTTACCAATCCCTGGATTTCCAGTTAAAAATATATAAGTATCCTGAGAAACAAGTGCTTTTTTAATCAATTCCGCGTGTGCTTGTCGCAGGTTCATCGTTCCAGTTAATCCTAAAGGGCGGATAATGTCTGGGGGAACTTCTGCAACTGAGTTAAAAAACCCTGTTATACGTTCTGTATGGGGAGGTATTTGAGTTATCTTATCTGGAGGAATTTCTAAAAGATGATCCACAAATTCTCTACCACGATCAAAACTAGCGTAAGCACTACGTTTAATCCGATTTAATACCTCTTTTCGTGCTTCTGGAATTTCTTGAGGACTTGAGTCATGTTTATAAATTTGGTAACATGTTTTCAAAATATCTAGATTTTCGTGGCGGATACACATGGTATTCAAAGTGCGATCGCTGTATCCCACTGCATTAATTACCACAGATTCTGTATTGGGTAGAATAGTCGTTTCCAGGAGAAATTTACAAAAGCTATAAGCATAACCGCCAGCCTGAATTAACTTGGTACCCTCTTTATCTTTATACTTGAAAGCCGTAAAGTAACTCTTTAAATCCTCTGACAGATTCAAACCCAAAGATTCCGTATCAATGCGAAGATTAGAGAAAATGCTTTTTGAGCGTAAGTAGCTAATGTCTCGAATCAATAAACGCCGGATAATCTCTATATAGTCTAGATTTTGAATATCTTCATCTGACTTAATAGAAAATACTGATAAATCAACACAGACGATTCGATATTGTCTCCGGCAACGTAGCAGAATTAAAGTATCCGCATTCAGAAAATCACCTTTACGTTTGTAATTTTTGATATATTGAGAAATATTACCTAAATTTTCAAACTGCGATAATACTTCTGCAAACCACTGGGTATCATCTTGACTATCATAAGTGCCAATACTATTGTCGCCACTAAATCTACACTGATAATATAAAATTTCTAAATGATTCACTCTGTGTGGCTCAATCCAACCTGTAGACTGAAGATATTCGCAGAAGAAATTTAAACCACTTAAAAACCCTTTTTGCAGGAAGAATGTACTCCAATTCTCAGCCATCTCTATTTCTAAAGCACTGATAACTTTTTCAACAACTCGCTGGCGCATCTTGGGAAAGTTTAGCTGCTGTAATTCCTGACGGTATAAGTCTCCAAATCTGTGCTTGATTTTGTTTTTTTCTATATAAGTTAGAAC
>JAQYWN010000340.1 GCA_029379265.1 Rhizonema sp. NSF051 | reverse complement strand
CAGATATATAATCGCGATTACTTACGAAAAAATTAGCTTGATATAAACTAAATGAATTTAGAAGCAAAGCGAGCCCGAACAGGCAAGCCCCTTTGGGGCATCGCTGAATCTGTGCTTGTAAACTCTAGAACTTACGCATTGAACATAAATACTACACGCAATTTGGTATTTCAGCCATGTTAAGCAGCTGGCGATGCCAAAGGCAACGGCTTAAGCCGGAGTAAGTAAATTAAGGTTATGCGAAGCGCCTGAAACTAACAAATATTGTATTTCTCATTATGGTGATTTTGTACAGTACGTAAGTCTTCAACTCGTACTTTCACAGTGTTTCTATATATGAAGTACTTCGGCTCAACATTGCTTTGAAAGTTGAATCATATATCAAAGTACCTTGACTCGCAGTGAGAAAGAACTTTTGAGCCATGTTTTTGGATCGTTCACAGAAGAGCGAATGTGTTCTGACAACTGGGTTCTTTCTTCGTAAACTTTATCTGTAGCTTCAGTTCTAAGTTGATTTAACAAAATCTTTTCCACTTTCCCACTTTTTACTAGATAACACTTCATATAAATTTACGTATGTTTGTGGATTTTGTCTGAGAGATACCCAAGTTACAAATAAGTTATGGCGATTCTCAATTAATTTGAACACAGACAGGCAGGGTTGCCTTGTACTGGATCGAAGGAGAGAACTGCGATAAATCCAAATTGAGTAATTGAGCTTTAGCAATCAATGTATTTGTAACTAATGCATTTATAGGCATCGTTACCACACTCACAAATTGCAAAGTGCAGATCTACTGGCATTAAATAAGAAAAGAATATTTACTATGAAGCGTTCTCTCACTAAATCAACAATTGCTGCGAGTCTAGTTTTGTCTGCTGCTATCGTATCCCAACCTGCGATGGCTGCTCCTAAGTTTAAGGTAACGCTCGAAGCACCTGGTGTTCAAAAATCTAAGCTTACTAATAGTTCGTCTGGAGCAACAGGTGTTCTTGTAGAAAATTTTGACTTGGAAACTACAGGCTATAAGAATAATGGCTTAGCATTTGCTGGTGATCCCAAAATTGGCAGCTACGATAAAGCAGATATAGTGACAGCAAATCAGTATGGCGGTGTTGGTGGTACAGGAAAATTCTTGATCGTCCAGCCAGGTCAAGCAGGAGCGCCAGCAACATATACTCAATCGACACTAACTCTAACAAATCCACAACGCTATTTTGGATTTTGGTGGTCAGCTGCAGACGATAATAATGAATTGGACTTTTACTCGGGTAATGACCTCTTAGAAAAATTTACAAATACAGATGTCATTAATCTTGTAAATCAGCAGCCGAACGCTAAAAGCTACTATGGCAATCCGAATTCAAAATTTAAGGGTAAAGATTCAATTGAACCCTTTGCTTTCCTAAACTTTTTCGCTGATCCCACGGACACGAAAGTGACTTATAACAAGATTGTTTTCATCAACAAGAGTGGTAAGACTGGCTTTGAAACAGGTAGTCCAACAATAGCTCGTAGTTACCAGGCGGTGCCTGAACCATCTGCCTTACTTGGATTAGGTTTAGTTGCAGGAATTGGCGCATTTTCACAAAAACGGAGAATTTTGAAGCAGGCATAGCAAATATATTGCTGCTAAAATCCTTTCCGCAGACTGACTTACAGCATTTATAAATCGTTCGTAAGAATTATAGTGGTTCTCAATTGTAGCTCGTACAATCTCGCCCTCACAAGAAAGCCCCTCTCCCAACTTTGGGAGAAGCTTGCCCGAAGCGCTTGGAGTGAGGGCATTCTGTATGTGCCTCAAACGATAAGTAATAGAAAAACCAGGTTTCTTGATGAAACCTGGTTTCTAGCGTCATTGATTCTCACAAATTATTTGGGATTGCTATATTTTAGAGAAGGTATACAGAATTAAACTATATAAAACGGTTAATTAAAGTGATTTCACTAATCATCATTTGTACTGAAATGTTGAATTGCTCATGCGTCTTTGGAAAACTATAATGTGATCGCCAACAACAGGGTTCCGCGCTACTAACCTGTTTTGGGTATCGATAATATCTAGATGAGTGAAGTCCAGTTCTTTAGAACGCTGCAGCATTTGTGCAGCTAGTTTATCCTGTTGTGATTGTTCGAGTGTGTACCAATTATCATTAATCTTCATTGTCAGGCTACTGGTGCGGAAGTTAGCTTGAATAGACTGGATTAATCCAGAGGCGAAGCGATCGCTAACCGCAGCTACCTGATTTTCAATAGCTGCAATCAAAGTTTGTTCTGGTGTCAATATAACCGTTGGAGTTTGTGTTGGTATTGGTGTTGGTATTGGTACTGGTGTTAATGTTGGTGTTGGTGTTGGTTCCGCTTCTGGTAGCGACGGTTCCTCAGCCAGTGGCGGTGTTTCCTCCACAGGTAAGGTAGAAGGTGTTTCTATTTGGGGTGGAATTGTGATCGTGACAGGAGGTAATTCCAGTGGAGGTGGAACATTTGCAACCTCTACAGGTTTTTTGGTGAAAATACTCGAACTTGTCCATACCAAAATCACAAGAATTCCGGCAATGACGCCTGTTAAAGTAGTATCTGATAACTTAGCCGATAAATTTCCTGGCAGTAAAGAGCGAATTTTAGCTAATGCTGTATTCCACCGTAACTGAAGCTGTGGCAAAAAAGCGGGGGTGGCTTCAGAACCGGGAGGGGGTACTGTTTCTAGTTTTTCCGCTGTTGCTTCTAAAACCCCAATTGTCCCTCTCAAAATTTGGATAGTTTTAGCCTTCCAAAATGGCTGGACTTTCTGATAGGGTTTTCGGGTTCTTGGAGTTATCCTATCAGTCATCTGTTGAGACTGATTCGCTTCCGGTTCGGGGGTTGAAGGTGGTAGGGAATTTGGATTGTCTTGTGACATGGAACTTTCACCGCTAGCAGCGAATCAAGGACAAATGACGTGTAAATATGCTTATTGCTGCCTCCTTTGCCCTAATGTATCACTAAAACAGTGCTGAGTGCTCAGTCTTGAGTTTAGTGTAAATATTGAATTTGATGCACTCGGCACTTGGGAAAAGGATTGATGCTAATTATGATTCAGCACAATTAATTCTTTGCTTCAGCTAAACTTTCTACATATTGAACTTGGTGAATTATGAAGCTTAAACGCCGTCAATTTTTATTTTTAAGTAGCCTTAGCACAATTGGTGTGGGATTTCTGGGTTGTGCGGCTAGACAAAGCAATAATGCGAGTCTTGCTACACCAAGCACGGCAACCGCTGCAACTCCAACTAAAAAAGATTTATTACTGCGTTTTGTTTCCGTATCTGATACAGGCACCGGCGAAAAAACTCAGTATGCTGTCGCCAAAGCAATGAATACTTATCACAGCCAAAATGCTTATGACTTAGTGATTTTGGCTGGAGATAATATCTATACTAATGGGGAGATGGAAAAAATTGGTGAGGTGTTTGAGCGTCCTTATGCACCTCTATTGAGTCAGAATGTCAAATTTCAAGCTTGCTTGGGAAATCACGATATCCGCAATGCTAATGGCGATTTGCAAGTCAAATATCCCGGTTTTAATATGAAAGGACGCCATTACACCTTTCGTCACAATCAAATCCAGTTTTTTGCCCTAGATACTAACGTTAATGCTGATTGGAAAAATCAGCTTATCTGGTTAGAACAGGAACTCAGCCACTCTGATGCACCTTGGAAAGTTGTATTTGGGCATCATCCAGTTTATTCATCTGGTATGTATGGCAGTAATCCCGCTTTTATTAAAACTTTGTCTCCTTTGTTGGCAAAACATAATGTTCAGCTTTACATTAATGGTCATGAACACAATTATGAGCGGACTCGTTCTATCAATGGCACTACTTATTTAATCAGTGGGGCTGGTGCAGATACTCGTCCTGTAGGACGTTCCGATTGGACAGAGTATTCGGCTTCAAAGTTGAGTTTTGCTGCCTATGAAGTGTATTCAGATAAAATAGACATTAGTGCGATCGGTACTGATAACCAGGTTTTTGATAGAGGTGTTATTTCACTCAAATTAGCTTAATTATAGTAGTTTGAGCAATCATCAGGAAAAATATTATACGTAAACTGTGAAAGTCCTAAATCATTCGTGAGAAATGAGATACTCGACTTCTTTAAGAAGTCGGGTATCTAAGACTTTTCATAACTTATATAGGATTGCTATAGATTGTTCATAAATCATCCTTTGGAACGATATAAGTAAGTCGGCATAAATAAATGTAACTGGTTAGAATAGTTCTTGGTCATTAGTCAAAGCATAAATGACTAAGAATTAATGATAGTAAATATACTTGTCTCTAATCACACCGACTTAACACAAAGATGAAAATCAAGCGTCTCAAAATAACTTCTTTCCGTAGAATCGGCGATTTGACGCTCTTATTTGATGAAAACCAGCCTACCGTATTGCTGGGTATCAATGGAGTAGGAAAATCAAGTATTCTTGATTGTCTCGCTATTCTCTTGTCAAAGTTTACAGGGAGAATTCAAGAGAGTTTTGATTCCACTCGTTCTTTAAGCGAACAAGACATAATGAATGGTAGCGAACAAACGGATATTGAAATTACAGTTTCTCTTGATGAAGGACGAGAATTCACCTGGTTAGTTAATAAGCATAAAGAGGGTAGTAAATCAGCAAAAAGCGCAGGTGAAATGCGTTTGGAGGCTATCAAGTCTATACTAGTGGATATAGATGATCAACGCTTGCAACAACTGAATCGTAGTCACGATTTGACAAAAGCATTATCGCAAGTGTTTGCTCAGATAGAAGCTAATGATGTAAGTCAAGATAGTGTAGCTTCTTTAGAAACGGCTGTTGATTATATTCAGAGTCAGTTAGCTCAAAATGAGAATGCCAGCATTCCTGTCGCAGTTTACTATCCAGTGAATCGTGCTGTTCTAGATATGCCTCTGGAGATTACGGCGGATTATTTAGTAAAGCAAATTAATGCTTACGATCAAGCATTGACTGGAGGCAGAATTGATTTCAAAGGCTTCTTTGAATGGTTTAGAAACCGAGAAGACTTGGAGAATGAATTGCGGCGAGATAACCCAGGCTATCGAGACAAACACTTGGAAGCAGTGAGAAGAGCGATCGCTTCGTTGCAACCAGATTTTTCAGATTTACGAGTGGCGCGATCGCCTCTGCAAATGACTGTCAAAAAACAGGGACAGGAATTTATCGTCAATCAACTATCAGATGGGGAAAAATGCTTGCTGGCAATGGTAGGAGATTTGGCAAGGCGCTTGGCGATCGCTAACCCTGGTGATCAAGATCCACTTGAAGGAAGCGGTGTGATTTTAATTGATGAAATTGAACTGCACCTGCATCCAAAGTGGCAACGGCAAATTATTCCCGCTTTAACAAGAACATTCCCCAATTGTCAATTCATCATCACCACTCATTCGCCACAAGTAGTGAGTCATGTCAAAGCTGATAGTCTTTACCTTCTGCAAGCAACACCTGATGAAACTGTTGTTCAACAGCCGGAAAATTCCTTTGGTAGAGATAGCAATAGTATTTTAGAAGACATTATGGGTGTTCCAGAACGCCCACCAGAAATCCAAAATAGTCTGCGCGATTTGTTTAGATTGATTGAACAGGGAGATATCAATCGTGCTCGCCAATTGCGTAAAGATTTGGCGAGCGAAATCGGCGAAGACGATCCAGAGTTTGTGAGGGCAGACGTACTGATTCGGCGTAAGGAAATTCTCAATCGATGAAATATATTAAAAAAAGTCAAGAACCGAGTAGCTTGACTCAGTGGAAGCAGAAGCTTGGAAGTCGGACACCTGATTGGAAATCCTTCAGCCAACCAGTAAAAAACGAGGTTTACCAATCACTGTTACAAGAGCAAGGATACATCTGTTGCTACTGTAGTAGACCAATTAGTCGCCAGAATTGTCATATCGAACACTTTAAACCTAAAAGTGTTTACAGAAACTTGACATTTGAGTACACAAATCTTATAGCTTCCTGTCAAGGAGAAGATGAAAATAAACCTCGCGTGCCAGTACATTGCGGACATACAAAAGGTGCCTGGTTTGACGAGGAACTGATGGTTTCCCCCTTAGATCCCAATTGTGAGGCTTTCTTTAAGTACTCTGGTTTTGGAGAAATTTTACCAACCGACGATTTTGACAAGCGAGCACCTGCTAAAACAACAATTGAAAAGCTTGCACTCGATATTAATAAGTTAAGAAAAGTGCGTCGTGTAGCGATTGACGCTACCTTGCAAACTGTTCAGGATTTAACTGATGCAGAAATACACCAGTTTGTGCAAGCTTATCAGCAATTAGATAGCGAGGGACGATATACGCCTTTTTGTGATGTGATTGTGTATACTTTGAAGCAGTATTTTGTTGTTTAAAACAGATTTATAATTATTATAGTCAAGTTTTGTCAATTCCGTGACGGTGTTCAATATGAGCAAGATACTCCAACTCAACTGGTGTAAACACCACTGGTTGCTCAAGTAGCGAAAGAATTTGGACCTCAAATGGATCTAATTCACACTTTGTGAGTTTGTTTAGGCGATTGCATATTTCAACTAGCTGCGGTTCTCGAGACATTGGTACTGGTTCCACTTGTTGATGTTTCAAGGTATGCTTGTGGATAGTCATGGTGTTTACATTACGTAGCCAAATATCTACTGTACTTTCATGTACAGCAGCAATACGCCCTAAACGACCATTAATCTTGTTGTTGGTAGGAACACGAATCTCAACCAATCCACCTGGAACAAGCTTGAGATGATGGGCTATCTGGTACTGGTTGCTTAAATCCATATTCAAGTCTTGAAGTGGAATCAACTCACGAGTACCATTATCTAGTTCCACGATTGCAGCATCAAGTAATGGTAATTGTGTGATTGTACCAGACTGAGAGGGAAATAGAGGTTGGTCGTCTTTGAGTGTGACACGACTTTCCTCCTTAATTGCTTTTTTCTGAGAGTTACCAATTTTAGCAGTATGCATCTTGGCAACATTGCCATGCTTGGTCTTGTATGAGCGAGTAAAATTCTCACTTATAACGTTATAAGTGAGATTCTGTCTAAGCTTAGAGACAAATGGTTGAGACACCTTACACTGCTTTGCAATTTGATTATCGCTCCATGTTCCCCATTCTTCATCTTGGATCAGGCTAATTACAGACCGTTGCTTATCAACTCTAGAGCGTGGTAAAGCTGGCTTATTATCAGCATTTGCCCCTACAGAGTAAAGAACAGCGTCACGTCTGTTGCCAGTATAAATCACACAAGCGATCGCTTCCTCTTGACGATTGCGGTGAGCATACCACCGATGGAAACCATCAGCCAACCAGTACAACTCGCCATCATAAAAGACTGTGATCGGTTCTAGTTGTTGCCCATCCTCCATTTGCTCTTCCAAGAGTTTAACGTGATGCAAGTTGATCAAAGCCCGTGGCTGTGTTCCGCCATCGCGGCAAATCTCATCTAACTCTAGGTATATAACTTTTGCACTCTTATAACTACCTTTGCCCTCGCTAACTACCAAGCAATGTGTAGAGGCGTTGTATATTCCGCTCATACTGCTACCTCCAACCCAAAGTGCCTTGAACGGTTAATCTCTACTAAATAACTCCAAAGCCGCCACTCAGCTGCGGTTAGTTTTGCGGACTTTAAGCTCTTAGGAATATGTGATGTTAACGGATAGAACTTTCCTTCAATTCGATGTGTCATGATGGTGATAACAATTAAAATGATTTTGCCCCAGACTTCGTCATAAGTCGGGGCTTTTTGTAGTCATTGAGCGCAAGCGAGTAATCGGACTGAATTTGCTATCTAAGTTGTCTTCTCTAACCACAATAGCATCGTACAATACTATTCGTTGACTAGTTACATTAAATTAACATAGTACGACGTTATAATCTAGAAGTTGAGTTGAATGTTTCAGATGGCGCGACCTGGTGGTAATCCTGATTTTGGAACTAAGTACCGCTTCGATAATGGCAGAGACGAGCCGCTATCAGAGCAAGTTAAAGCGCAGGTACATCCTGAAGTTAAGCTGTATCTAAAAAGTTTAGCTAACCAGAGAAAATGCACGGTGCCAGATTTAATTAGAGAAGCAATTGATTTGTACTTGGCTGAACAGACTCCTCATGCTAGCTAAGCTTGAGAAAAAGTATTACTGTACATAATAATAACT
>JAQYWN010000339.1 GCA_029379265.1 Rhizonema sp. NSF051 | reverse complement strand
TTAAAGAATAGTAATGGAGTTTCTATCAGTAATATTGTTAAGGATGAACTGATCGATAAAATATTCTTTGATTGGAGTGAGTGGACTTTACTCTTTGACAGAACTAAAAATGGCACCATCACATTCACAAAACGTGAAAGCTTTTTTGAAGAAGACGAAGTTGACGACTTTATTCCTACAAAAAGTGATGATTTCTATCCATCATTTGTGCAAACAATAGAGGAAATGCAAGTCTTTGCTCATGAAAGCACGACAGAAGCAGTCGCACACTTATTTGGTAAATTGTCTGGCAGTGTGGAAATACAACGCGACAAACTGAACCCTATATTGCTACCGGAAAAGGAACAGTACATTGAGAACAAATTTGGCAGGAGTCAAGTTCGCTTATTTAGGAATCTCCAGCGGGCGCTTGATCCTACTCATAAATGGCAGAAACTCATCATTCAACACAGCGGACTTGCAGGTAATGCTTCCCCTATCAATCCTGACGCCTTATTTCCCCTAGCACGTAAAGATGATAAGCACCAAAACGGTCAAATATTCGACTGGAGCTCTGATAAAAAGTTTCCCGTTACCCCAAGGCCATTTAATCACCAAATCGCCGTTTTACGACTGCGAGATGAAATAACTGCCAGTACTAGTTTGCACTTATTGCAATACGTGAGTCAGTTAACCAAACAGGTGAAATCTTCTTTTTCCCAAGCCTTGAAGGAAATTATAGATAATTTACAAGAACTTTTAAAGTCAAAGAATGAACCTTTAATCAGATACATCGCTTCCACATCTGGAGAAACTTCTCCTCTCACTCCTATATGGTTAGAAACTCTTTCTCCAATCCCGACAATTTTTTATCCAGAAGAATAGGGAATTCAATTGAAGAAGAAATCAGAAGTAGGGGCAGGTTTACCAGATGAATTTTGAAGCAGATAAGTTAATCAGTAAAGCCTGCCCGTACAGGCGTAGGGGCAGGTTTACCAAATTAATTTTGAAGCCGATATATTAAGCTGTAAAACCTGCCCGTACAGGCGTAGGGGCAGGTTTACCAAATTAATTTTGAAGCCGATATATTAAGCTGTAAAACCTGCCCGTACAGGCGTAGGGGCAGGTTTACCAAATTAATTTTGAAGCCGATATATTAAGCTGTAAAATCTGCCCGCACAGAAGTCAGATTAATTCTTCATCTACCTGTTACCCATTTGCAAAATCAAAATGTCTGTCAAAATTGAGCTTTTAAATAGTTATCAGTTACGCACTAAAGACTGTAGCCTATTGCTTTTGCCAGTCATAGAAATAAAACCTACCGAAAGGTTCAACCTACCTCATATTTCCAGGATTGATATTTCTGTGAGTGGAATGCCTGAAGATTTGGCAACACTAATCCAAGCGGCATATAAAACTATTAACTTTTCTCGTACAAACCAGCTACTGAGACTTTCTAGCCCACAGCGATTGCGGCAGATTGATTGTTGGTGGAATAAACCTTTACCTGCAGGTGTCAACTGTAATTTACAGGTAAGTATGGAGTATTTCGATTCCTCTGAGACAGGTGAACCGAACCTGTCTGCACCCAGAAACTCAGTAGCAGACTGCGATATATGGACTTATCCCGTGGGAGATTTTCTAACACAAATGACAGTTCCGCAACTATTGCCCTTTAAACCCATACTACCTGTGGAAAACAAAAAGCCAGAAATCAATTACCCAGGCTGGTTTGCCATTGATTTTGGCACTTCCAACTCTACAGTCACTCTCTACGATCCGAAAGTGATTGTGACTCCAGATAGTTTGCCGGCAGAACAAGAGGCTAGGTTGCGCGATCGCATCTCCAATTGGCTCAGTCAGTGTCCCGTAGATGACTTACCCGGTATCAGTCAAGATGCTTGGAATTGTGAGTGGCAAAAGTGTCTCACTCAACTGATGTCAATCTTTAGTATGGATACATACACGAGTTCTACTATAAACAGAATACCACACGATCACAATCGTCACCAGATCGTTTCTCTATTTCAAGGCTTTGACAGTCATGACTTATTGGCAGCTATTCAGCAAATAGAGATTTGCGTTTTTCAACGATTGCCTTGGTTTCGTTCTGCTGCTAGTAAACGGTTATACGAAATCTACCACGAAGTCTTCCGCGTACCACCTTTAGAATGGCAAAGTTTGATATCCGTAGAACTGGACAAAGACCGTCGTTTGAGTGAAATTAAGAGTGAGTTAGAAGTCGTCAGTTTGGAGCATTCAAATGACGACTCGGCAAAAGTCAAAGTTATTTTGGGAGAACAAGCTCGGCAGCACAGACTAGATGCCATCGGCAATGAAGAGCCGATAGAAGGGAAATTTCTTCACTCACCCAAGCGCTACTTTGGGCTAGAACGCGGTTTTCAAGTCACAATTGATGGTAAGGTGGAAACAATTCAGGTTAATCAACTCCTGCAAGCTGCGTATGCGGAATTAATTGGGTTAACCGAGAAGTACCGTCAACGTTACCCTGGTAAGTGTTCTGAAGGTAAATTCTACCGAGCCGTGGTGACATACCCAACGATCGCCTCACCATTTGTACGTCGCGAGATTGAGAACTTGGTGAGAAAGCTGGATATCGTCGATGTGCAGATGGCTTATGACGAAGCGATTTCCGTTGCCATCTTCTTTCTCTGGCGAGAGTTTGGCGGTGATTTGAATGTGGGGATTGAGTCTTTCAAAACCCGGTGTCGTTTCGATGGGGATAAATGGTGGCAAAATGTTTTAGTTCTCGATATTGGTGGGGGAACCACTGATTTAGCACTCATTCGTCTGACGCTAGAAGAAATTAACCCCTTCTCGCCAGGTGAAGATCGAGGTGATGGGGGACGTTACTATAAACTTACTCCGAAACTGTTAGGTTCATCAGGTCATTTGCAGTTGGGTGGGGAACTGATTACCCTGCGGCTATTCCTACTACTAAAAGCGGCGATCGCTGATTGTTTGCTGACAGCTGTCACCGATGAACGTTTGAGTGCATATATTTTGAAAGTAGATCCTGTGGAGTTGAGCGATCGCTTTCTAAACCGAAGCAAATTCTCACCCGGTAGTCTGTTAGCTTGTGTAGACAAAGATATCAAGGAAGGCGACGCTTACTTTGATGCCTTAAATGCCGCCGAGAAAGTTTTACCTACCCGGTGGAAAAACTCGCCATCCCGCACACAAACATTCTATACCCTGTGGGAACAAGCTGAAAATGCGAAAATAGCTCTCGCTCAAAAGCTGACACTAGACGCATCTGAACCCATCTTTGTACTCAACGGACAAAAAATTGCCGAATTGCTGCAACATAGTGACATCCAGTTACCAAGCGAGGTGATAGACTCCTTATCGGTGACAATTACAGTACAGCAATTTGAAAAGGCTATCTCTGGTGTGATTCGAGAAGCGATCGGTATCGCCCAAGGGCTAGTAGAGAATGCCTTAATGAACAAAACGAATGCTCATAGAGCCCACCCTCACGACAATGAACTTGTAGATTGGGTGATTTTATCAGGAAAAACTTGCCAGATCGCTCTTGTCGAACGCGAACTTTACCGAGTCTTTAGCAAATCTGACTATTTTGTGTGGAACTCTGAGCGAGTCACCTTTGAACCAGAATACACCAAACTTGCCACCTCTGCGGGAGCCTGCTTTGCTGAGAAGCTCAGACAATTGGGTTTCGCTCCTCTTGAGTCAAAGGATTTGCTACGTAGAGGAGTCAATCAACTTTATATTGATGTCAAAAACCTATTTTACTTTCTGCCATGCTCCTTTAAGAGGGAGGTGATTGGAGGCAATTTAGATCCGATTTTTTATGCCAGTCAAGAACTTTATCAACTCAAAGCGGGCGATGCAAAAGCAAAGTATCGGAGCAGTTGGCAGGGAATGCAATTAACCAACAACATTATCCGTCAAGACTTTGAGAAGATAAAACCCCAACTTTGGGGCAGCTACAACGGCGACGCACTGATGAAAAAACTGGAAATCAATGAGGAAGATTTTAAAACTCATATCAAAGTCCAGTTTGAGATTGATCAAAAGCTAGATATCGACTTGCTGCTGTGCCGGGGTAATCCCCACTACATTATCCCTGTGAATTTACCCAGCTTGGATACGGCAAAAGCGATCTCGATAACAACAGTGTTTTCTGATAACGCTCAAGTCGTCTGCGATATTGCCGTGAATGTAGCTGAATCCGCAAATGCAATGAAAACAGATGCTCATACTGTCTTATTTGATGCTAGTAAAGACTATAGCAAGGAGTGGAGCGTTTTTCGCTATGATGGTGCTATACAACCGCAAGGAATCGGTTTAATTGCTGAATTACCTCCATTTCCTGCAAGTGGCAAACATACTTTTTACTTCCAATTTCACAACCCAAAATCCCATAAGTGGGAACTCATCGGTGAATTGCCCGAACCTGCCGTCCTAACTGAGTTTCCTTGCCGATATTACGTCTCTCTCAACGAGAAAGGAATCCTGCGGGTACACGCTTTTGAGGTTCCTTATTGGACATCCACAAGTCCAGAATGTCTTAAACAGGAGGGATGCGTTTTTCGAGACACTCTCCAGCCACAACCCAACGATGTCAAGGCAGAACGCGATCCATTTTCTGGAGAACACTAAAACAGTAATGAGTAATGAGTGATGAGTGATGAGTAAGAGTTATAAGTATTAAGTGATGAAAGATAAAGGAAAAAGGTAATCTTAAACTCAATAAGGGGAGTAGTCATACAGATTTCAATCAAAAACTCCTAACTCATTACTCATTACTCATTACTCCTAACTCATTACTCATTACTCATCACTCATTACTCATTTATGCTGAATTTTAACAAGTTATTAGAGATTGAAAACTCAAATTTAGCTTGGGTACTGCGATTGGGTTTGCACGGACTCCAAACTCAACTACAACAAGCACTTCTTACAGCGACTACAGATCCGGGAAACAATGCTTGCGAGGAATTACTGCGGGAATTAGAGGCTGTTTTGGAACCAATATCTCCGCAGGAGTCTGCTCGTCGCGAGGATAATTTCTCTTGGGAGGATTTACTAGAACCAGCAGAAGGCGAACCTCAACTGACACATCTTGGCAAGGCTTTGCTTGCTGATCGGGAATTAATGAACTATATCGGTCAATACCAATTTTACAGCACCAATGATGCCGATTATTGGCATGAGATGCAACGTTTGTTGTTGCGCGTTCCTGACAAGATAGCTCATACTTGGCAAGAGCGGATTTTGGTAGCGGTGGGAATTGAAGGTGCTGTGGAAGATGAACAATTGACTGAGTTCTTACCGTTTACGCGCCATGAATCTTTGTACCCAGGTTTGAAAGGGAAGATGAAAGCGACTGGGTTGTGCTTATCTGACAAAGTTGAGTTTGATCAAAGGCTAATGGTAGAAACACAAGGTGGAGAACTTGATTTTCTGGCGGGAGTTGTCTCTATTTGTCTGAAGTTTATTGAGTTAGACTCTAGTTTGCATCATGCTTTCAAGAGTGTAGATCGCTTTGGTGTTAGGTCTTTGAATTCAGAGTCGGAGAAGTCTAAGTACATCACAACACTCATAAATCGCTTCCGGCGCGTACAAGCAACTGCTGACAACGCAGATTTGGCAATCGCTTTGCGTGCTAGACTTGACTTAGATGAAGCAATCCACTCTTTGGTGCATTTGCCCCCGTGCGATCGCTACTCTTGGTGGGGTAAGCTGCAACAAGAAGCACGACGCACTCTGGATGTAGTCCTTGAAAGAGCGCGTGAAGCTGGTATCAGTGTGCAAATGCGTCCTTTATGGGGAACTTATGCTGATGTCTATACTTACTCAAAAGACGATCTGCAACTAGATATCGGTAGAGTGCGCGGGGAGGTGTCTGCCTGCCTCCGAGTTTATGCCAAGATTAATGATGAGGTGCTTCCAGGGCGTGTACTTTTCCGTTCGTCTGGATAAATACATTTAAGTAGATCGACACAGAAAAACCAAACTATATGAATTTATTTGTGCCGATCCTACTTATCTGTTCCAATCAAATTGTGTCCGGATCAACCCCCATCTCTCTTAACCGCTCTGCTAGTCGAGTCGCTCGTTGTCGTTCGTTTTCACTTGACTCTTTTCCAGTCGGAATCACTAAGGAATGAGCGATCGCACCACCGCAGCCACTGCCCAGGTTGATCTTCAAACGTGCCCGTCCATAATGTAAAACCTAGTCCCAGTGTTTCTAGCCAGTAAGGTTCTGCCAGTTCTACATACTTTCCTGCTGTCAGCACATATACCCGTAACAATGCCCCATTCATTTGCTCAGCTTCTTGGATCTGAAGCAACGGGTCAAATACAGCGTAGTATGCCACACCTATCCGGGCATAATCATCTTTTTTTGTGCCTAATTCTTTGCCTTTACGGTTGGACACAATTTCAATCGCCACTTCCGGTGTTTTACCAAACTCCCACACGAAGTAACTGCGATTTTGCTTTTGAGTCCAGTCGGTAGGCATTTGGGCGTTCAAGCTCACAAAAACATCTGGTACCACCGGGTCCTGCTTTGGGGAGTAAAATATACCTACATTTGCTGCTGCTATAAATAGAGATGGCAGCACATGTGAACTATAGACTGGTTCCACCAACAGCCTTTGTTGCTTCTCACTTTGGAAGTTATCCACTGGTGTGTTATCCTCAATTTCCAGTTCGCTGATATCGGGGATAACAATGTCCGAGGTATCTAGAAGTTGCTGAACTTGAGACATAGATGAGATAAGCGAGTGCGTAGCTATAGATGGCAGAAATAAGTATTATAATTATGCACAATTTTTTTCGTTGTGATGGAAATAAAAATAAAAAGGCATTATTGCTACAGATTTAATCAGGTGAGGGCGATCGCGCTTGTGGCAGTGCAGCAGTGCGAGTAGCCACATAAATTTCTCGTCAGCAGCTATTATAGCAGTTCTCAGTTGGATACCATACACAAGCATACCTCTCAGCCCTGCCCCGGAACCTAAGTTTGGGAGAGGGGTGCCCGGTTAAGGGCGATCATGAGGGCATGAGCGTATATGACTCAAACGGTAATTGCTATAATGACGATCTGGGTAAAACACTACAGATGCCCTATTTTTTACTTAAAAGTGTATAAGTACTTCAACAAGCGCGATCGCGCTTTCGTCCTAATCTTCATTCAACAAGAAATAGCGCAAAGTTAAATTGAACATAATCATTATCAATAACCAACCAAACTATTCCTTCGTCCCCTAACAAAGTGCCATAGGTCTGGAGTAATGTATCCCTATTCGATTCGCATAAACATTAGACCACTGCCGACTGCTTGCGTCTTGGATATCTTGCAAAAGGAGGTTGCCTATAGCGTCTTGCTTAGCTAACTCTTGTGCAATGCTGGGGCGAGTAGCTCGGATCTCTTCAAGGGTCTTAAACGCCAATACTTTGTATGTATAGCCGTTTACGTGAATGATCTCGTCTACCTTAAAAGTTGTTGCTTGGGTATTACCGTTGGAGACTGTCATATGTGTTTTTTGATGCTTACTTCCTTAATCTAGAACTCCCATGGTAGTATGTTACAAAGTGTGTACCAGTTTAATTTGTGGTCGGTAACGCTCTTCAATCAGCTTTTTCATACCTTTACGGTATCGGTTGCAGTTGCTGGAACGAAGGAGCGCAGTAATCAACTTTAGAACCACGATTGCAGGTAGCAGAATCATCAGAAACGCCGTCTTCTTTGTTGCAATAGTCAGCAAGTGATTTGAAATGATCAATTCGATTGGCAGTAAAGTTGAATCCCAGTTGTCCGCCACAACTGATTGAATTGGTAGACGTGAATGTTGCAATACCCTTCAACTTATCGACCTTTACGAGCAAGTGAATTTTGCAGACAGTGCAGACAATAGTCAACTACCAACACCGCCCTTCGGGACGGTATAGGCTTGCCTGAGTCAGCAAGCGATTAAATGATAACTAGCCATGCGCCCTACTCTGTTAAGGACTTCCGACGAATGTTTCCCTAGTTCGGACTACCTCCAAGCGTACTGATTATAAGCGCCTGAAGAAGTGCTATAAATTTTTAGAGTGTAATAAAAGAGTCATCAGATGAGAAATAACTATGAACACCGGATTTACTGAGCTCGAGAACCTCTCGCAAACCGAAAAACTCCAACTGGTCGAGGATTTATAGTTTGATTTCAATCCAACTTTAATACTTGTAAAAATTTAGTAGCCACAGTCAGATGGTGTTACGACAACTCTTGTAATAAATCTATGGTCGTTTCCACTATAAGAATAATAA
>JAQYWN010000338.1 GCA_029379265.1 Rhizonema sp. NSF051 | reverse complement strand
CGAAGATCGCCAGTCGCCTAGGTCGGGCTAACCCTCCTGTAGCGCTGGACTCACCGCTTGCGGGGAGGGGAGACAAAGCACACCGAAAAGCGGGGTGGGGTTCTTCCAGAATTTAAGGTTAATCTACCGGACATGATATCATGAGACTGAGTTCGTGAAAATTAATTATGCGTTTGTCAAAACCCTTGGTAGAGGCAAACGGCTTACCTCGCCCCTGAAACCGTTGAACTTTAAAGTTGATACATTTAGGCAAGCAGTTCTTGAGCGAATAGTATCAAGATTTTTGTGAAATGGTATAAATCATTTCTGAAGATGTATATCTAGGCTCGCGATAGTTGCAGTTAGTTCTTCAAAAACAATGTCGGCAGAATGTTTGATAGCAGGACTTAACTCCAGTCCAAAATCAAGATTTTTAGCTTCAATTAAATAAACTGTAACATGTATTGGAAAGTCATCCTTAAAGATTTTTCTGCCTGCGGCTAAAGCATGATCCCAGCGAAAATCGTGCAAATTATAACTGGGTTCTGGCAGTGCTTCGAGTTCTTTTCCGGGAACTCTAAACACAGCACCTGGTTCCGAACCCGTGGAACTAGCATCAATAATGACTAACTGTTTGCTACCTCTTGCTTGAAACATTACTTCCATTCCTGCTGTACCACAGTCATAAACTCGGACATGAGGATGAGGATTTTCGGTAAGATATTGCTGTAGGCGTTGAGCAATTATGACACCTACAGCGTCATCACTACGATTAAGGTTACCGCAACCAATTATAGTTAGCATCTTATGTGTTTCCTGCAATACCTTCTTATACCGTTTCTCCCCTAAAGCTGCAATATAGCGCTTTTCAGTTGTATCTCATACGCTCTCTCCCACAAGAGCGCCATGATGCCGAAGTTCAAAAAGCGGTGACAACAGAGGTTCATCAGGCTTTTATACAAAGTTTAGCTAAAAAGAGAGTATGAAGATTTTATTGGAAACGGAGCGATTGATTCTGCGCCAATTTACAGAAGATGATACGGACAATTTATTTGAATTAAACAGTGATCCTGAAGTTGTTCGTTTTACCCAAGATAGGCAAATCGAACGTTCAGTCATTCAAACTGAAATGCTGCCCAAAATATTTGCATATTACGAAAAATATGATGGTTATGGAGTCTGGGCAGCGATTGAAAAGTCAAGCCAAGAATTTATTGGCTGGTTTCTATTTAGAGCGGTGGAATATGCATCTTACTTCGATCCTGCTTTAGCTAACAAGAGCGACATTGAGTTAGGATATCGCTTGCGAAAAGTCTTTTGGGGAAAAGGTTATGCCACCGAAGGATCTAAAGCACTAATTTTCAAAGGCTTTGAGGATTTAGGAACGCAGTGTGTTGTATCCGTTGCTTTGACTGCGAATGTAGCTTCGATTCGAGTCATGCAAAAAGCAGGCTTAAAACTTGAGAAAAGATTTATTTATGAAGCTATTGGTCAAGAGGTTGTAATATATGTTCTTCCTAAAGATGAGTTCAAGGTAAAGAATTGTATCACGAACTAACCAGTGATTGGACAGCTTTTGTTCATTACTAAGTACAGCCAACCGTAAAAAAGGGTCGGAAATTAAGCTGCGATCTGCGCTTCGCTATCGCTAGCTCTGGTATTTATAAATTTGTTATGCGCTAAACTCATTCTTTGACGAGCAATTTCATAGAGCGATCGCCTCTCTAGATGATGATTAACCGTTGATAGCAGGAGCGCTGAGTGCAACAGGAGCAGATTCACTCTTCAGCATGAGAGTGCTTTGCGAAGGACATTGAATATAACAGTTAAATTATCCATCGTTGGATTACCAATACCTTCTGAGCGCAACTCGGCTTCCCGTAGGTTAGGCGCAAAAGCGCAAAGAATCTCTACCAATTAGTAATGACGATGGTGTTTAAGATCATGCGAGTAAAGTGTTGATATGTCGCTGCACTAGGTATTGTTGTTGCTCGGAGGAGAACTGAAATGGGCAGATGACAACGAGAGTGCTAATTCCGTCCACTAGGGCGATGAGTGCATTGGCTTCGAGGGTTAAATCAAGATCAGCTCGAATCAGCTTGGCTGTTTGTAAGTCAGCTAACTCTTGACAAATAATCTGTCGTAAGAAGTCGTAGCGTTTTCGGTGCTCCTGAACTAGGTGTTCGCGCCCGATAGAATAGCCCACAAAGGCCACCCAAACTTTCCAATCATCTCTGTCACTGCCCTCCAGAGGTAAAGCCGAAAAAATCATCTGCTCTAGCCTGTCAATTCCTTGCCACCGTTTGGCACAGGCTTTCATTTCCTCTAAGACGTTTTCAAACACTCGTTCCAGGGCAAATAGGGTAAGTTCTTCTTTATCTCGAAAGTAGTGGGTGACAACCCCAGTCGAAGAACCAAGTTCTTGCGCGATCGCCCGCATACTGGTGCGATCTAATCCTTCGCGGACAATCACTCGCCATGCCGCTTTACCGACTTCAATACGGCGATCGTCATAACTCATAGCTCTCCTCGGTTTGCAACATCATAAAATCATCATCTTGACATACTATCACAACAGTTGTTATGTTATGCTTTTTGGCACAACATAACAACTGTTGTGATGTTTCCTTCATGGGCTAATTTTTGTCGTTAAGTAGCCTCATACCTGAATCCGTGCGCTGGAGTTCGCTATGATTCGACCAACCACGACCCCTGCTACTTCATTTTACATGCACACGGAGTTCGCTATGATTCGACCGACTACACCCGATGACACGACCGCGCTAATCGCCATTGCCGAGGCGATCGGCTTCCAGGCGAGCGAGCTTGAGCAACTGAGCAAAATGTTGGTCGATTACTTCGGTGGCGACAGCGACAGCGATCGTTTCTGGAGCACCGACGACGACAATGGGCCGGTTGGCGTCGCCTACTGCGAGCCGGAACGGATGACTGATGAGACGTGGAACCTGCAATTCATCGCCATTCGACCTGATCGCCAGGGACAAGGACGTGGTGCAACACTGCTGCGCTACATTGAACAAACGTTGACGGCGCGTGGTGGGCGCATACTGCTGGTGGAAACCTCAGCGCTACCGAGCTTTGAGCGCACACGAGCGTTCTACGCGAAGTGCGGCTACGAGGAGGAGGCGCGTATTCGCGACTTCTACGCAACAGGCGATCATAAGGTAGTATTCCGCAAAGTGTTGAACGTAGCCTAGACTACAGTTTGGGGCAATGGCGGATAAAGCTAAAACTATTGTATGGTAAGCGTTTAAGGTGTTCTCATAATTCCAGGCATATACACTTTTGCCAAAACGGCACAATCCCGCCTTGAGGAAAACTTTGCGATTTTACGATTCTTTGCAACGGACAGATTCTTCCCTTAGGGAAACCCTCGTGCAAACTGTCCTCGTCTAAGCGCGGCAGTTGCTTCAAGCCGGGCAACCAAGAGCGCCAGTCGCTAGGGCGAGGGCTAACCCGACTGCCGCGCTACTAGAGCCAATGCACTACCTTGCCTTTGCGTGAGGCTAATTCCGCGATCGCTCTCATATAGAATTGAAGCTTGTGGGGGAACAAAGTTATGAATTATGCCTTAGGGTTTGACATTTACGGAACGCTAGTCGATCCACTTGAGATGAATCAACATCTTCGTGCATTTGTGGGCGAAGATGCAGATCAATTTAGTGCACTTTGGCGCGAAAAGCAGCTTGAGTATTCGTTTCGACGAGGATTGATGGGTAAATATGAGAACTTTCAAGTTTGCACGCAACAGGCTCTCATATTTACGGCACAAACGATGAAGGTGGAAATTTCATCGTTTGCGCAAGCAAAACTTTTAGAAGAATATCAAAATCTGTCAGCGTTTGCAGATGTGTTGCCTGGTTTACATGAACTCAAAGCGCAAGGACATAAGCTTGTTGCTTTTTCCAACGGTGCAGAAGAAACTGTCCGAACTCTACTTGAGCGCACTCAAGTTCTCCCGATTCTTGATAATGTCATAAGTGTAGACGACTTAGAAACCTTCAAGCCAAATCCTGCTGTGTACAAATATTTAGCACGTCGGCTGAAACGTCCAATGAATGAAACATGGCTGATTTCAAGCAATCCTTGGGATGTCATTGGCGCAAAGTCTGTGGGCTTGAAATCAGCTTGGATAAAGCGGACACCAGATAAGGTTTTCGATCCTTGGGGAATAGAACCAGATTTAGTTGCGACGACGCTGGAAGAATTGGCTATGAGTTTTAGGAAGTAAATATTTGTATCAACTTTAAAGTGAAACGGTATCACCCCGATCTGACGAACACCCCTCTCCCAAATTTGGGAGAGGGGCACCTGGTGAGGGCGCAAATCTATAAGACACAACTGAGAATCGCTATAATTCGTGACACATCGCAAAAAGTGCTGGCGCTTTGGGAAGCGAATAACTAACCATAATAGTTGCGCCGCACTCATCATTTTTTTCTTTTGTTTTGTTTAAGTCCTGTAATTGAACTGGATTGCGGGTAATATCAAATCCGGGTAAATGCACATAGTATAAAAAACCTATAAGCATTGTAAGTTGAGGGTAAAGGGTTGTAGGAACTGCGTGCAATCAACCGGATTTGATATAACACTAAATAGTTACCCCATATTTCTTACCAATTTCACTCAGTTTGGCAAACTGTTCAAGCGATGCTTGAGTCAGTTTTTCTTCTGGCGGTTGTGATTTTTTCTTGCTTTGTGGGACTAAATACAAAACGTAGAGCGAAATAAAATCCACTATCAGCCCTAAACCAGGTAGAGCACGTTTGTCAGCTTGTTGTCCTGCGACAACAATCGCCATACCACCTTCTATGGTGTTCCTTGTCGCTTCTACAAATTGAGAGATCAGTTCTTGAATGTAATCTCCTGGAGAAAGATTCTCTAACTTTTGAGGATTCGGATCAAATTTGTATCCTGATGCTGTTGCTTGTTCTAAAACACACCATTGTGTAAATTCTTGCAGTGCTGCATCAGGAAGGTTCGGGAGGTATTGGTGTAATGTTGATTCTGACATAATGAATGGGGGGAGCTCAGAGTGTGTCGCGAGTTTTAATTTACATAAGACTGGGTAAAACCGATATCATGTGAAGCTCGTGGGGCGGAAATTTCCGTCCCACAGACTTCAAGGGAGAGTACTGTCTCCCGCAGACTTCATATGAAATCAGCCCGTACAGGAGTTAGGGAAGCGATTCTGCCATAACTGCCAAGAGCTTTGGTACGAGGCGCGGAAACTCGGCTAAAAACGAGAGCTAGTGAATTACGCAGTCCGAAAACGTGCTAACTCAATGCCTGTTTTAGCATCATGGGCGTGAACCGTGCAAACTAGACAAGAATCAAAAGAACGTGCGACATGACCAACTTCTACCGGATCGGTTGGGTCATTAATAGGTATGCCTACCAAAGCTTCCTCAATGGGACCGCGTATTCCTTCCGCGTCGCGGGGGCCGATATTCCAGGTACTGGGAGCCATAATCTGGTAATTTTTAATCTTACCGCCTTCTATTTCTACCCAGTGACATAGGGAACCCCGAGATGCTTCGGTTGCACCCCAACCGCGTCCATCTTTTTCTTTGGGTTTGATATACCAGGGGTCATTTAACCGGAACTCTCGCAAACAGTGTTCGGCTTGGCGATACAACTTGACAACTTCGTGAACTCGTGCTAACTGACGTAGATGGATACTAGCACCACGCATCTCCTTGAAGGCATCTAGGATAAACCCGTCATAATGTTGCCAAGACTCACCATGCTTTCCACCGGCGACTAACTGACGTGCTAAAGGTCCGGCTTCTAAACGTCCGTAATCTTGATGGAGTACAGCACTCGACCAAGAATAGGCGTTGTTAAAGTCTTTGTCGTTCTTTTGAGTGGGTTTGGTTGTGCGATCAAAGGGGTGAACGTTCCTTGTCCCTTCGTCATACCAAGAGTGAGTTGTATTCTCACGCACAAAACTATGATCCATCAAAGTGTGAGTGTCGGTGAAACTGTTGTAAACTCCACTTTTCATAATCATAGCAGCATTTCGGCCAGCAATTGTCGGCTTTTGGTATTTGTCTTCATGAGGTAAATATCCCCAAGTGATATATTTACCAACGCCAGCGCCATATCGATCTAAACCGATATCTAAACCCATGCGCCAATAAAAACCTAAGTCAGATTCGCGATGATTTAGGTCTTCATCCAACCACGTCATGAAGTCATCATAAGTCTTGATTTCTTCGTAACGTTCTAAAGAACAACCTAACCACACTGGTTCTAACCAATTGGTGCGGAAATACTCTAGAATCGCCCAAGCGCGGGTCATGTCTGTTAAAGTGGGAGCGCACATCACTCCACCAGGAACCATGTAGCTAGAATGGGGCCATTGACCACCTAATAGCGCGTAAATTTCTACGGGTTTGCCAGAAATTGTAATGCCAATTTCGTATGACTTACCTGTAAAAGCCGCAAAGCGTCGGCAAGCTTCTTCATAAAAGCGACTACTGCGGTACTTTTTATTAGTTAAGTCAATGGCAAATAGACCGTAAAAATATCGGGGGATGCTTTGAATTGTTTCAACAATTTGACCTAAATTTCTTGCTAAAATTGCGTTGCGTGGAACTTCTGTTTCCCAAGCGGTATCCAATGCCCAAGATGCACATGTCAGATGAGATCCGCCGCAAATTCCACAAACGCGGGGTGTCACAATTAGTCCTGCTTGGGGATCTTTACCGCGCAGGATTACTTCAAATCCTCGGAAGAGTTCGGCATGTGTCCAAGCGTTAATGACTTGCCCATTCGCTATTTCTACACGGACATCTAAATCGCCTTCTACTCTCCCGACAGGAGAAATGTCTAATGTTTGAGTTGTCATGTTTGTGAGTTCTTGATTGTTAATTGCAATTAACTATTAACCATTCTTTAAACTGTAAAAAAGTCTTCTTCTGCCCAAGCTGGCATTGCGTCTTTTGCCACCATCGTGAGGACGGCATAATCTTTCTTTTTGACTCCTGGCGGTAATTCTTTAGGAACTCCCATCACAGTTTGTGTTTTAAATACGGTTCCTGGTTCGAGGTCAAAGAAGGGAAATTCTGGTTCGGTACAACCTAAACAAGGCATTCCGGCACGGGTTTTGGAGGAGACGCGGTTCCATAAAATGCGGTTGCAAGAAGAACGAGTCATGGGGCCGCGACAACCTAAGTCGTAGAATAGGCATCCTTTGCGTTGCCCAAATTCGGCTGTGGTTGCTTTGTAAGCAAAGTGGATGTTGCGAGTACAACCTGTTTGGGTAAAGGTGTTAAAGAAGGTTTGCGGGCGATGCAGTTCGTCGAGGGTAATGTCGGATATTCTATTTGTGGTGATCGCAACTAATATTTGGGTGATCCAATCGGGATGACTGGGACATCCGGGAATGTTGATGACGGGTAATCCTGATCTTGATCGGAAATGTTTTCCTAAAAAACCGCCTTCTTGACGTCTGAGAAATTGCAATCCTTGTGATTCGCTAGGATTGGGTGCTATGGCAGGAATTCCTCCCCATGTAGCGCAGTCTCCCACAGCGACGACGAAATTCGCAACTTTGGATAAGTCAGAAAGCCATCGGTTCATGGGGCGATCAGCAAAACGATTCCATTCGCCTGTGCCGTTGGGGGCGTTAACAACTGTACCTTCAAATACCAAAATATCTAAGGGTATTTTGCCGAAAACGCAATCCCACAAAATTTCCTGTAAGTTTGGACCTAGTTCAAAGCCTAAGGAAGGATGCCAAAGTACTTTAAAGCCGAAGTCGGCGATCAGATCGCAGGCTGTCGGTTCTTCAGCGTTGAGGAATGACATGGTGTTGCCTGAACAAGCACCACCTTGAAGCCATAGTAAGTTAGTCATCGGCTATCTTTTTTCTCTTTGATTCCGTTTCTGACGTGGTGTATGGAAACCCGAATGATTGATAGTTGTTGAATTAGGAGAATAGAGCGCATTGGACATGGAGTGGAAATAAATGATGCGCTCTTGCCAAATTCTTTGTAGAGACGTTTCAAACAGCACGTCTCTACATCATTTTCGGAGAAATCTATTATATCAATTGCTAAGACGCTAAGAACGCGATCGCCAAGAATTTAGATTAGCTTTGTTCATAAACTCTTTATGATTGTGGTATGTGAGTTTTTACATTAATTTCTAAGCTGGCGGCGATTCAAGTATAAAGTTCCTGTGGAACAATCTTTTTTTAGCATCCCGTACACCTTTATACCCTAAATTATGTGAACATTGTTGGAGATATTTCCCTGCTTATAATTTCATTTTAGAT
>JAQYWN010000337.1 GCA_029379265.1 Rhizonema sp. NSF051 | reverse complement strand
TATTAATGATCTGGTTAGGAGATTGATCTGGAGAGAGGATTTCAATTATCCAGTCAGGGAAGCTATTAAATCTATTCGCAATCTCTCCATCCTCATCAGTTGGAATACGTGACCACTCAAATACGGCAATATCAGAAACTAACGACCGTCCCCCAAATGTGCAGCGTAACTCAGTTAATGCTAAAGCTTTTTGCTGTAATTCACCCACCTCGTTAATAGCGGTTGATAAACGAGTTTGAATTCTACTATGTTTCCCCTGCGGCATCAGTTTCTGAGAAATTTGACCGTTAATATACTCGCTTGCTGGTTTTGTTTCGGGTAATTCTAAAAACTCTTCTAAAGAAAGGTTTGAGGATAACTGAGGTGATAAAGTCATAAGTAATCACTCTAGGCAAAAAAGACACAAGTATTTAGCTAAATAGAAAGGCACAAACAAATCTAAGTATGTAAAGAAAAATGAAGTTAGTTAAAACCCTCTCTCATGAATTCACGATTGCCTTTTCTAACTAAAAAATATGGAACCACCTATAGATCGTATCAAACTCTCCCAAACAGCCAAAGACCAACTTCTCAAACTTAGACGCAATACCAAAATTGACCAATGGAATATCTTGTGTCGTTGGGGGTTTTGCCGTTCTTTAGCCGAACCAACACCTCCATCTCCAGTACCAATACTTACTGATAGCAACGTTGAGATGACGTGGCGCGTATTTGGTGGTGAAATGTCTGATATTTTACTCCTCGCTCTCAAGCAACGCTGCTACAATGATGGCTACAGTACTGACAAAGAAACCCTAGCGACACAATTTCGTCTCCACCTGCATCGTGGTATTGGTTATTTAGCTGGTGATCCAAATATCAAGAAGATTGAGGATTTAATTCAACTCTGTTCCTAGCATGAGCAGTGCAAGAACGAAAATTCGAGCGGATATTCGAGATTTTATGGGGCAAGACGCTTCAGTTAAAGCTACTCGGCTCATTAGTGATATGAAATTTGAGAGCTTTGACTCGTTGTCCAGTACTTCTGTGTTGTGGCTTTCTAGAAGGAAACTTTCGCTCACTAAAAGGAGTGAGATAACAAATAATTTGTTACTCCAGATCACCTTTAAACAACATTTTCATTTTTCTGAGCAAGAGGACATGGATAATTCGGATCGCCAGTTTCTATTTGGATTGTGGCATGTTCAATACCGAAATTTTCGTGAAGTTCTCGATTTACCTGTGTGAAAAAAGCATCGCCGGGATGTCCTATAGGTATAACCAAGTGAGCCGTAAGTGCTGTTTCGGTGGTACTCATTGCCCAAATATGCAAGTCATGAACACTACTCACACCAGGGAGTTCAGCCAAGTAAGTACGAACTGCAAGCGGTTCAATACCTGCTGGTACAGCATCCGTTACCAAGTTGAGAGATTCTTGGAACAATTGCCAGGTGCCAGCTACAATCACTACAGTGACAATTAAACTCACCGCAGGATCGAACCACAGCCAGCCAGTGGCAAGTATTGCAATGCCAGCTAGAACAACTCCTACTGATACCGCAGCATCTGCAACTAGATGTAGGAATGCGCTTCTAATATTCAAGTCACTCTTACGCCCTGATAGAAACATCAAGGCACTGATCGTGTTAATAGCAATTCCTATAACTGCTACTACAATGACTGTTCCCCCTGCCACCGGAGCAGGTTCACGAAATCGTAAGATTGCTTCCCAACCAATACCGCCAGAGATAATTAGCAGAAAGGCGGCGTTTAAAAGCGCAGCCAAAATTGAAGAGCGACGCAACCCGTAGGTGCGGCGTGGTGTTGGTTTGCGACGAACGAGGATACTTGCTCCCCAAGCGAGTAGCAAACCCAAAACATCACTAAGATTATGACCAGCATCAGCAAGCAGTGCCAGGGAGTTGGCAACAATGCCATAAATTGCTTCAATGATGACAAACCCCGTATTGAGCGCGATGCTGATCATGAAAGCACGATTGTAATTACTACCACCGTGGTCGTGTCCGTGACTATGACTGTGATTATGAGCCATGATTACTCCCCTTGAAGCGTTACCAATGGTGAGAAAACTTCTACACTCCCACAAGTAACAAACTTATCCTCAAGCATATCTTTAACCAAGGCAAAATTCAGTGATTACAGTCTCATGAACAATAACCTTAGTTAATATAGTGGTTCTGGTTGGCAAACACTGAGGAGTCAAAGACGATCGCATCCTCTGTTGTATCAGCATTGGCAAAGTTGATCGCTTCACGCAGGGTAGTCACCCCATCGCTATTTTCTACCACATCTGCTGTACTATTGACTGTAATCATCTTGCTGACACCAGACAGGTTTCCACCACCAATTGGCTCAGACGCACTGTCCGCGTTTAATAATGGTGTCAATGTAGATGAAGACAATTGCAGGTGATCAGTAGCTGCTCCCGATAAAAAATCCATAAATTTAAGTCTTATTATTAGAGTTAAGGGCGATACGGCTTCAGCCGTTGCCAAGGGCATCGCTACCCTCACAAATTTTTACTTTGTACTTAGTTACAAAATTGCATAAATTCATAGCGTTATGTTCGTAGTTGCGCTAAGCGCGCTGAAGCGCACGGACAGATTCTTTCGGAGGGTTTCCCTCCTCCGAACTGTCCTCAACTACAAGCCTTTTTTATGATACGAATTCATGAAATACAGTACTTAGCTACAAATGTACGTGAAGGTACAGCACTCTGTGAGAAAATTTGTAAAACTTTCTATTAGTTACGTCAGAAGCTGTAGAAATAGAACGCCATAGAGCTGCCATTTTTCGCACTGACTTGTCTCGACCCGTGCGATTGGCAATAGAGTATGCAATTTTAACTCAAGATACCACGTTTTTTGACTACGGTTGCGGACATGGTGGCGATGTAGCCCGAGTTGCCAACTTAGGCTATATCAGTACGGGTTGGGACCCGTATTACCGTTCTGAGTACCCACGCATCCCTGCTGATGTGGTTAACTTGGGTTATGTCCTCAACGTGATTGAAGACCAAGAGGAACGTCGCCAGAGTTTGATTCAAGCCTGGGAACTCACCCACCGAGTCTTAATTGTCTCTGCCCAAGTGCTGATCAACGCTCCTAGCAAGACTCAAATAGCCTATGGCGATGGCATCGTGACTTGTCGTCATACCTTTCAGAAATATTACGCACAAGAAGAACTGAAAAGCTACATTGATGAAGTCCTAAATGTCGATGCAGTACCAGTGGCACTAGGTGTCTATTTTGTTTTTCGTTCAGGCTCCGAAAAAGAGGCATATAAAGCTCTCCGCTTTTCTTCTAAAGCTTATACACCCAGAGTCCGTATCCCCACTAAGCGGTTTGAGGATTACCAGGAGAAGTTAGAACCATTGATGTCATTTTTTACCAAACGGGGAAGACTTCCGGTGAAAGGTGAATTGGAGAATGAACAGGATCTCCTGAGCGAATTTAGTAACTACCGCCGTGCTTTTACTGTGGTGTTGCAAGCGACTGACGAAGCGGAATGGGATGCGATCGCCTACCGTCGTTCTCTTGACATTCAAGTTTATCTCGCTCTCACCCACTTCGAGCAACGTCCTGCATGGCACAAGCTAGCACCAGAAATGCGCTACGATATCAAAGCCTTTTTCGGGAGTTACGAGGAAGCTTGCGTTGTGGCGGATGCCAAGCTTTTTAGTTTGGGCAAACCTCAAGTCGTTCAAGCTGCTTGCTCTCAAAGTAAAGTTGGCAAACATACCCGCAGCGCACTTTACGTTCATGTTTCCGCACTATGCGAACTCAACCCCTTGCTGCGAATTTATGAAGGTTGTGCAAGCCGTACCATTGGGCGTGTGGATCAAGCAACATTAATCAAGTTCTATACTGACGAACCGCGAATATCCTACCTATTTTACCCAGAATTCGACGCTGACCCCCATCCGGCATTAAAAGCAAGTATAACTATTGATTTAAAATCTTTAGGTGTCACTCACCGAGACTACGAAACCAGAGCAAATCCACCAGTCTTGCATCGCAAAGAGACATTTGTCACTCCTAGCTACCCACATTATGAAGAATTTGCTCAACTTACCCAACTTGAACACGAACTAGGACTGCTTAAGCACAAAAGCGACATTGGCACTCTTGAAGGTTGGAAAAAATGCCTCATTGAATACGGGGTGGAAATCAGAGGACATCAGATTTATCAAGTTAATAAAAGTTAACTAAATGCCGCTACTCATGAAGGAAAGCTAAAAAAGCTCAATGGATCTACGCAACTTGGCGTCTTGGCATGAAATTGCATACCATCTATGGCAAGATATTTCAATCCCTAATTATAGATGCGTGCTGGTAATGGGAAGATAATGATTTCTTTCCCAATGCTCTTTATCCCACTTACCACATATGTCGCTTCTAGCAACTTGGGTTATCAGAGAAAAGTTCGGTGTCAGCTTTTAGCTGATCGCTGAATACTACTTATGTATAAGACTTTAAATTCAGTAGATTATGGACTATCTGTATAAGAACCGCTTTCACTGAAATTGACTAGAGGAGGAACGTTAAAACACCGTGAAAGACAATTCATCGCTGATAAAGATCTTTAGTAGCCGCAAGACAATAGCTTTGTTATTTCTAGGGTTTTCATCCGGTTTACCGTTGTATCTGACCGGTCAGACATTACAAGCTTGGTTGACTAAAGAAGGAATTAGCCTGGGTGCCATTGGTCTTTTTAGCCTGGTAAAGTTACCGTACTCCTTCAAATTTCTTTGGTCTCCTTTAGTAGATCGATATGTCCCACCGTTTTTAGGTCGTCGTCGTGGCTGGTTGGTGATCACACAAGTCGCACTACTGCTCATGATCGCGTTGATGGCTTCACAAAGACCATCTCAAGGGGTGCAAGTCCTAGCGGTAATTGCTTTTATAGTTACTTTTTTAAGCGCCAGTCAAGACATCGTAGTTGATGCCTACCGCACTGATGTATTAGAGGTAACAGAAAGAGGACCAGGGACGTCAGTTTACCTAATAGGTTATCGTGTAGCGATTCTGACAACCTTTTCTTTAGCACTGTTTCTAGCAAGCATAATGCCTTGGCAAGGTGTTTACTTGTTCATGTCGCTGCTGATGTTAGTCGGTGTAGTCAGTACTTTATTGGCACCAGAGCCACCTCTGCGCGATCGCCCTCCTCAAAGTTTATATGGTGCCGTCACATTACCCTTTATTGATTTTTTCCAGCGTCATGGTTCCGTGCAAGCGATTCTTATGCTGCTGTTTATCATGATTTACAAGTTGGGAGATTCCTTGCTGAAGAATGTTTCTATCCCATTTCTACTGGCGAAGGGGTTACATTTCACCGAACAAGACTTAGCATTGCCAAACGCATTGGGAATTTTTGCCGTGATTGTTGGTACATCGGTAGGAGGAGCAGTGATAGCCAAAATCGGCATTAACCGCTCTCTTTGGATCTTTGCCATACTTCAAGCTGTCGGCAACTTATCTTACTTCGCTTTGGCAGTGGTAGGAAAAAATTTCCCTCTGATGGTAGTAGCCATTAATATTGAAAATTTATGTTATGGCTTAGAATCAGTTGCCTTTGTCGTGTTTTTGATGAGTCTTTGCACTCAAGGCTTTTCCGCGACTCAGTTCGCCTTACTGTCGAGTTTGCAAGCTTTTAGTCGAGATATTCTCACCGCACCCGCAGGTGCATGGGCAGAAGCCACTGGTTGGTCTTGGTTCTTTCTTCTAACGGCAATTGCCGCTTTACCTGGATTACTGCTTTTGCCAATGTTTGCTCCTTGGAACCCCCAACCAGCAGGAATTCCAAGACCAGGACTTGATGATGAGGAACAGGATTTATGGGGCAAAAAGTAATCATTTCTATAGCAACAGTTATTCTTTTGATCACTGGGGTTTTACTTGGCTATGTTCTCTCCCAGTTAGTTCTTGGCTATCTCATCCCTAACTTCCTAACTTTTCTAGGAACGATTAGCCTGATTGTGATTTTTGGTACACTCTACTATGTTTTATTTTGGGAGTTTAGGAAACAGCAGTCGGTATCATTACAGGGAGGCACTTCCGTTCGAGCAGAAGAGTCAGTCGCTGATATCCGTCTCCAAAACAGGCTTATTGCTATTTTGGATGGTGATACGGGCGCTGTTGAACGCTTAATCAAGCAGGCAAAGCACGAGACTCCTGGGATGCCAGAGAATTGGTATTGGGAAAGAGTGATTGCTGATGTAGAGAGCGATCGCTGGTAATTTCTGAACTATCAGCACCGAAGCAATCGCCAGAAGACACAGATCCCCGACTTCTCAAAGAAGTCGGGGATCTCAATCAATGTTAGAATAAACTGAGAAAGCTTTACAAATATACATGCTTCCCAATTACAGTCCTCCTAGACTTACAATCTAAAAATGGCAATATTTCGTCAGTACATCGCCCCTTTGTTAGTAGTAATTATCTTTTTAATTGCCCTTGTAGCCGTCAGTGCCAGGATATTTTTACCTTCTGATATGTCAGCACCCGCACCTATCGAAGCTACTTTCAATTTTGACAGTAGGAATGTTAATTGTTGAAATAAATTTAAACAGATTTTTCATCGTACCACAATTTATCCGTTATCCTCACTCAACAATTCACCTTATTCAATAATTTCCAGTTTGCCTGAACAACTATTACCGGGATACTATATTCGCCGTGGCTCGACTTTAGATCGGGCGTTGCTGGTAAAATTTATGCAGCGAACTTACCAGCAAATCTCACAAAAGCAGGATTTACCTCATCTGGTACATACAGTTGAGCAATACTTATCCACAGAAACCCCCTTATGGTGGGTAGAGGAAGAGGGGGGAGCAACATCATCAATATCAATCCCACTCCCCACACCCCCAATCGCCTGTCTCTGGGTAGGAAACGTTATAGATCAAGTCTTTGGCGATCGCCATGCGAACATCTTTTTACTTTACGTTGTGCCAGAACATAGAAGGCGGGGTATTGGTACAGCTTTGATGCGATATGTAGAAAATTGGGCAACTTGCAGGGGCGATCGCCAGATTGGGTTGCAAGTGTTTGAGTCCAACACTGCCGCATTAAATCTTTACAATCATCAAGGTTATCAAACCCAGTCCCTGTGGATGGTAAAATCTCTTCATACCGACAAATAAACTGGTTTATACTTATAATTTGGCACAGGGGGTTAGTACATGGGGCGCAGAAATAAAGCAACCATTTGGAATTGCTAGAAAGCGAGCAATGCAAGCTTTTTAAGTTTTAAATTTAAAATTCCGCTTAGCGGTATTAATATGTTAATCCCTATAAGGGATTGGTATAAAATATGTATGACGAAGACGAGCTAATGTTACTTGATGTCGAAGTAGAACTAGAAAGCCCTCTAGATCGCTTGGAGCCTATCACTGCTGAATCAGAGGAGCCAAAGCCCAATCCAGAGGCGATGCTAGCTTTATTGGAACATGCCGAACCGCAGCAGAGAATGCTGGCGTCACGTGCTTTTTGCGATATTGAGGATGCCAGAGCAACTCCCCACTTGATTCAGTTGTTAACTGATACTTGCCCATTGGTAAGGGTGAGTGCGGCATATGGTATCGGACACAATCCTAGCCCAGATGCCGTACAGGCGTTAATTGACCAATTGAATCGAGATTGGAATGGGTATGTACGCAAAGGAATAGTTTGCGCATTGGGAAACTGTCGCGATCGCCGATGTTTGGCACCTCTAGCAGACGCTTTAAGAACCGATATTTCCGCAGTCCGTTTGTGGGCAGCAAGCGCCTTAGCACGGATGGCAGAAGTAGGTTATGAAGCTGTTGTCGGAGCTATACCACCTTTAATTGAAGCCTTGGTAAAAGACGATGTATCTGCAGTGCGGAGTAATTGCGCTTGGGCAATTGGACAGTTATGCCGCGAACTGCCATCTAACGTTGTTTATGCCACCGCCCTAGATGCATTGATTCAAGCTTTTGCCGAAGATAAAGACTTAGGAGTAAGGGAAGACGCGAAAGCCGCAATTTTAGGAGTGGGAGATCCTCGGGGACTTCAATTGATTGAAACCCTGGAAAAAGAGGGATGGTTTTGATGAAGGTTGTTAGTAGTTGGTTGTCAAAAAGTAGGGGCGGGTTTGCCTGGATTTTTCGTTTTGACTGACAAGTGACTAGATTAAACCCGCCCCTACTAACTCCGACTATACTGAATTCGATAAATTCGGTTATTAGCTTCATCGGTAAATAAAAGACTGCCATCGGGTAACTCAGATCTTGCACCTACGGTATAAACCAGGAGTAGGCGAATAAAGAGTACAAAA
>JAQYWN010000336.1 GCA_029379265.1 Rhizonema sp. NSF051 | reverse complement strand
GAGAACAAAAAAATCTTTATTTCACCACCTATTTCCCCTTAACCGAGCAGTATTGTCAGGCGACGGGCTTCCAACAGTCTTAACTGCTTTTGATATTGAAGTGGACTCATCGAGGTCACTTGCTTGAAGTGCTGATGAAACGACGAAGTAGACATCCTTACCTGCTTTGCTAAGTCCTCAACTCGCATTGGCTGAGTAAACTTAGACTTGATCCGTTTGATTGCTGAAGCAATCCGCTGCATACTACTGCCAGATGTAGCAATTTGACGCACGGCTTCACTTTGTTCCCCGATCAGCAGACGGTAGTAGAGTTCCCGAATCATCATCGGTGCCAGCATGGGAATATCCTGTGGCGTATCTAAGAGCTTAGTGAGGCGAAGGGCACAGTCAAGCAACATGGCATCAGCGTTGCTCACAAATAAGCCTCGGACGGAATTCTCTTTCTTCGCTGAACTAAAATTCATTTGAGCCGCCATTTCACAAAGTTGCATTGGGTCTAGGGTCAGCTTTAATCCTAAATACGGCTGATCGGTTGTCGCCTCAACAATACACCCACCGATGGGGAGATCAACTGAGACAACAAGACATTGTCCTATATCATAGGGATACGTTTCCTCTCCCAGCACTATGTCTTTCTTGCCTTGAACGAGAATGGCCAGACGCGGTTCATAATCCTGGTAAATGACGGCAGATGACGCATTTGATCGCGAAAAGCTCAATGGTGCGATCGCAGTTGGATAGATCTGGTTGCCGCCAGATTCAGTGTGCCGCGCCACTAATGCCGCAAGCGCTTGGCACTGATCTGCAACTACCTCAGAATTAGGGATAACGAAAGTCATGGTAAAGCCTCGACTCATTCAATGCCCTACACGATTATAGAATGTCTTCAAGCGATCCTGCTGGAGAATTAGGCAAGGATCAAAGAGTTTTAGGCATTGGAAACGCTGGATCAAATTTGTAGGATGAAAGCATCTCAAGCGAAACGGTCAACTACCTACACCGTCCCGAAGGGACGGTGTAGGCTTGAAAGAGTCAGCTTTCAAGGCAACAGATGACTAGCCCGTGAGCCATTACCTGATAAGTACTTCCGAGCATTTCCCTAACTCGGAATAACTACAAACCGACTGATTATCGGTGCTTGCAGAAAGGACATTTTGGTAGTGGTGAGCTAAGGGACTGATAACTTTTCACGAAAGGATTATCTCCATGATTCGTGTTTCGGTATTAGACAAAAACGGTAGACCACTTATGCCAACAAAACCTAGCCGTGCTAGGCGTTGGCTAAAAGATGGTTTAGCAAAAGTTGTACATAATGATCTGAATGTTTTTTGCATTCAGTTATTAACAGAACCATCGGGGACAGACACACAGCCTCTTGCGTTAGGTTTAGATCCTGGTAAGAAATTTACAGGTGTGGCAGTACAATCAGCAAGGTTTACTTTGTTTATGGCACACCTGATTCTGCCGTTGCCTGAAATCACCAAAAAGATGTCAGGGCGTCGTCTTTTGCGTCGGGCTAGACGTGGTAGGCGGATTAACCGAAAAATCGTATTCAACAAAAGGGCGCACCGTCAAAAGCGCTTCGACAACCGTAGGCAAAATAAATTACCACCATCTATTAGAGCTAACAAGGAGATGGAATTACGAGTCACCAAGGAACTAGTCAAACTATTTCCGATGACTCAAATTACTTACGAAACTGTGAAAGCTAAGGGTAGTAAAGGGTTTAGTCCTGTGATGGTTGGTCAAAAAATCATGTTGTCATGGCTGAAGACAATTGCACCAACCAACGCTCTGGAAGGTTGGCAGACTTCGATCTTGAGACAGCAGTTAGGATTAGCTAAAGACAAGGAAAACAAAGAAAAACAAATTCCAGAAACTCATGCTCACGATGGAATTGCTTTGGCTGCTAGTAATTTTATGCAGTTCGAGAAATTCCATACCGCTAATAGTCATGGACATCATTGGGTGGGTCAGGTTGTTGTTACAAAAGCACCATTCAAAATTATCAGTCGCCCGAACTTGTTTCGCCGTCAACTGCATTTTGAGAATCCAGTGAAGGATGCTCCAAATAATAGAAAGCGCAAAGGTGGAACAGTGACACCATTCGGTTTTCGCTCTGGTGATTTAGTTAAGGCAGAAAAAGGGGGAAAGGTATACACAGGGTGGATTGGTGGTTATACCCAAACACAGAAAACTCAGAATGTTTCAGTTTATGACCACAATTGGCATCGTATTGGGCAGTTCACCCCTTCTAAAGTCAAATTATTGAGCCGTAGTTCGCGTTTATGTGTAGCAGTCTAAGAGATAGGAATTATGGGCGCTGTCCTCCTTACTCTTTTTCAAAGTAGAAAAAAATGTTTGGAGGACGCACCCATAATTCCCCAGCATTCCTCCCGACACCATAATCTTTGATTTGGTGTCGGGAGGAATGCCGGAGCTAGTTGAAGAGTCCAACAGAACAATGCCGCATTGCTTTCCTGAGACGATTAAAAACTTGTTGGAGGAAATGGCAATTCGTCCAAACAAACTTTGTCAGCAGTTTTACGCCTCTGAACCCCTTAGGGACTGAGACAAAATAAAATGCAGAACCTTGGTTGCATTTTTTCAGCGTCAGAATGCTTAATAACAACTCAAGCAACTAGCAGGAGAACCTATTTATGGAAAATATGAAAGTAATGGCTGTTGACGAGTTCGGCGGTCCTGACAAGCTGACTTTGCACATCTTACCCGTGCATAAGGTGGATGCGGGCGAAGTTTTGATTCGCATCGAGATTGCCGGAGTTGGCATCTGGGACGCAATGGAACGTGAAGGTAAGCTAGTGTATAATGAAGTCCACTTTCCGCGTGTGCTGGGTGGCGAATGTGCAGGCACGATCATTGCCATCGGCGACGACGTTGAGCGTTTTGCCGTCGGCGATCGCGTTTACGCCCAGAGCTTCATGAACGACAAGGGCGGTAGCTATGCCCAATACGTTGTTGTCTCCGAAGAAACGGTCGCCCCGATGCCCGATGGTCTCGATATTGTGATGGCGGGCGGGCTACCCATTGCGGGTATAACGGCGCTCAGTAATTTGAATGCGCTGGAGATAGGCAGCCAAACCAAATTAATGCTATGGGGTGCCAGCGGTGGCGTAGGTCATGTCGCGCTTCAACTGGCTAAGCGCATGGGTGCGAGCGTTTTCGCGATCGCATCGGGTGCAGACGGTGTAGCTTTGGCTAAGCAACTAGGTGCTGATGAAGCGGTGGACGGACGCAGCGACGACATTGTGCAACGCGCCCGCGCCTTTGCACCCGATGGCTTCGATACCGCTCTGGTGCTGGTGGGCGGCGACACCGTTCAATCCACGCTCTCGTTGGTGCGTCAGGGCGGGACCATCTCCTTTCCTAACGGCGTAATGCCCGAACCCAAAGCGCCCGACGGTGTGGAACTCAAGAAGGCAAATGGGTTTGCTAACCGGATGATATTAGACGAACTTAACCGATTGATTGACATGGGTGAGTTTCAAGTTCACATCGCGCAGACATTTGGGCTGGAAGAGGCGGCACAAGCGCAGTCAGCGATGAAACAGCATTATCTGGGTAAAATCGTGCTGCGTGTAAGCGGCGAATAAGCGCTGATTAAATTTCTAGCTTTTGCAATAACGTTACTCTCAACAAACTCTGACATCCTTCATTTCGACATTTTTGCTGGAAAAATACTTATGAATCTCACTGACAATACCATCCTGATCACTGGCGGTACAAGCGGCATCGGTCGTGCGCTTGCCGAGGCGTTCTATCAACGCGGTAATCAAGTCATTATCGCCGGTCGCCGTCAACATCTCCTTGACGAAATCACCGCCGCTCACTCCGGGATGCACGGGATTCAACTTGATGTCCAAGACTCTACGGATATCGAAGCCTTTGCGTCTCACATTCAAGAACAGTTCCCTAAACTTAATGTTCTAATCAACAATGCCGGAATCTCTAAAATCGAAGACCTCACCTCAGACTCGATCAATCTCTCCGTGATCCAGTCTATGATTCAGACTAACATTGTCGGTGTGCTTCACCTCACAGCGGCACTCCTCCCGACTCTCAAACAGCAGCCGAATTCAACGATTATCACAACCACCTCTGGCTTGGCTTTCGTTCCCATGAGTGGATTCCCAACCTATTGCGCGAGCAAGGCTTTTTTACACTCCTGGTTGCAGTCGCTCCGCGTTCAGCTTCGGGAAACCTCCGTGGAGGTTCTTGAGCTTGCCCCACCCTATGTACAAACGGAGCTTAGCGGTCCTAATCAGGCGACTGATCCTGCCGCAATGCCACTGGCTGACTATATTGCTGAAGTGATGCAGATTCTCAGCACTCCAAACCCACCCCAGGGCGAAATCCTTGTTAATCGTTCCAAAGCATATCGATTTGCCGAAAGGAACGGTGATTATGAGCAAATGTTTGCGAGCTGCAACGAACAATGATCGGCGCTCTTAATCTATCACTCAACAGGAGAGGGCTTTGAGCGCACGCAGCACATTGAGAAATGGACTCTTGAAATTGCTTTCGTTAAATCACTAAAAAATTCTTGGAGAAAGTAGCAATATGTCTCTTGCAACGAACCTTAGCGGCAGTTTTACGCTGCCAAAAAGCTTACTCACCTTGAAGCGCATCGGCTATGGTGCCATGCAACTCGCAGGTCCGAATGTAATGGGTGCGCCGCGAGATGTAGATGCAGCCGTTGCTGTTTTGCGCGAAGCGATCGCACTTGGCATTAATCATATCGATACGAGCGACTTCTACGGACCTCACATCACAAATCAGATTATCCGACAAGCGCTGCATCCCTACCCAGAAAATTTGGTGATTGTGACCAAGGTTGGGGCGCGTCGTTCCGCAGATGGGTCATGGTTGCCCGCGCTATTGCGCCAGGATCTGGCTGAGGCGATTCACGACAACCTGCGTAACCTTGGACTTGATGCGATCAATATTGTCAATCTCCGCTTGATGGGTGACGTTCACGGACCATCGGAGGGTTCTCTTGCAGAGCCGCTAACAACTTTAGCCGAACTTAAAAAGCAGGGATTAATTCGTCACCTCGGTTTAAGCAATGTCACACCTACGCAGTTGGCAGAGGCACAAACGATCTCGGAGATTGTCTGTGTGCAGAACCAGTACAACGTGGCACACCGGGAAGATGACGCTTTCATTGACGACCTCGCGAAGCAGGGAATTGCTTATGTGCCGTTCTTCCCCCTGGGTGGGTTCACGCCGTTACAATCTTCGGTACTTGAAAGCGCTGCCAAGTCCTTAGACGCAACACCGATGCAAGTAGCGCTGGCATGGTTGCTTCAGCGCTCCCCCAATATCTTGCTGATTCCTGGCACGTCATCAGTTGAGCATCTACGTGAGAATATCAAAGCTGCGTCACTGCAACTTCCACAGCAAACTGTGGCTGATCTGAACGCGAGCGCGGCAAAACCGCTGGCAGATCGCTTGACTTAACTAATCCAAAGGGATTTGTGCCGTGCAATGATAAAAAAAGCCGATTTTTGAGTAAATGCTTTATATCAGTATTCGCAATAACAACGACATATTAAGCGGTGTGGCAGTTGGCGTCATTCTACTCAACCGCCATCTTTCTCGGTTGTCTCCTGCCACCTTTGGGCTAACTGCTCTTGTATAACGCCCATTCGTTTGTACGCCTGCATAGTATGACGCAAGGGGATGTTGGCATTGCTCATCATCGTTAAATAGGTTCGTCGTAAGGAATGGGTAAGCGCCTATAGGATGAAATGAAATAGTTGAGTAGGGGATGGGGAAGCCCTCACAAGGGTAGGTTTTTAATATTTCGGTTAAGGCAAGACTTGGAGGATGAGAAGACAGGCAGACAAGGAAGATTGTCCAACGGAAAAATAGGCTAGTGAGCCAGTTTGAAAGTATGGTACCGAACCATATATGGTTCGGTTTTCCAACAAGAGTCTACTTTCCTACCTTATCTTCCAAGTCTTGCCAACACCCATATGAGAATTTTTGAATCCTTACTCTTTAAAATCAACGTTCAGCCGCATGGCCGTGCATCATTTGGTAAACAGCAATAGTCTGTTCAAAAAGCTCACTCCCTAACATTCCTTTGTAACCTTTTCTATTTTCCTCCAACACCTGTAAGGCGGCCTCTGACCTTTTCGGATCTGCCTGCTCAAAACAGGCGCGCATTAGATGCTCAAGATTGATTTTTGTATATTCTTTCCAAACTTGGGTATTCGCCTCTGGATATTGGGCTTCGTACTTTTTGGAAATAGCATAAACAGTCAACGGACATTTCAGTGCAGTGCCGTAAAACGCCCTCGATCATGGAGGCTACTTCGGAGGAGGAACAGCGCTTGAGTTTACATCAAGTACACTCCTTATGCTGGATATGCCAGATATTGCAAATTTGTTTTTTCCCCTTTAAGTGTAGCTAGCGGATTCCTAGCAGGATATTTACAAAAGCTTTCTGTTGACCCACTTGACTCCAATTATAAGACTATTTATCAGCCTACATTTCACTACCTACGAGATTTACAACCTAACCCAGAGTTAACTCAAGAAGAAGCTGATGTTACAAACAAACTCGTTATTATCAATTCTCAGGTGCTGATTATTTTTCTGATTTTCATAAATAACCTTTTCAAAAAACACAGAATAACACAAAAAACTTCACTTTTAAAATAATTGAATAACGGTTACAGTCACCCGTAACGTAACTGTGAACAGGCTGTAACCATGTATGTAACCCTTGGCAAAGCAGCCAAATTAACAGAAAAAAACAAAACCTCTATCCTACAAGCTATCAAAGACGACCGGCTGCCTTACACAGAAAAGAACGAACAAAGCTACAAAACGCTGCGAAAAATTCTAAAATAGCTGGCTGATAGCCTTTGTTTATGAGCAGGTCGCCGTCAGAAATACCTCCCTATTCTTTCCGACCAGGCGCTTGCAAGGCGGCCATTTCGTGATATGGTTCGGCTTGCTTTATAGGAAATTTCATATATTATGGTTGATAGTGAGGATATCCCGGAGGTGCCGCTACGCCCTCTTGTCTGGATGGGGGATTCCCGGAAAAACATTCGGGCGTTTCCTGAAGAGGTACAAAAAGCAGTAGGGTATGCGTTGCAACTGGTGCAGGCCGGGGAAACCCCACGGGATGCCAAGCCTTTTAAAGGGGTGGGAAGCGGCGTGTATGAGATTGTCAAACGGTATGATACTGATACCTATAGAGCGGTTTATGCGATCAAGATTGGGGAAAAAGTCTATGTGCTGCACGCTTTTCAGAAGAAATCGAAGCAGGGAATAAAAACCCCACAGGCTGACGTTGACTTGATTAAACAACGGTATAAGGACGCACTCGCCAAGGAGGAACAACCATGACTGAAGAAACCATTTTTGAGGACAGCAGCGGGAACGTCTTTGCTGACCTTGGGTTAGAAGACGCAGAGGAACTTTTTACCCGTGGGAAGATCGGGATTCAGGTCATCCGGCTTTTGAAACAGCGACATTTGAAACAACGGGAAATCAGTGACCTGCTTGGCATTCCCCAACCCGAAGTCTCGCATTTGATGAAGGGGGAGTTTCAACGGTTCAGCGAAGGCAAGCTGCTGACCTTCCTCAAGCGGCTTGATACAGAAGTGACCTTGCACCTTCGCCCTCGGCACGGGGGCAATCAAGTGGGAGAAACGGTGGTATCGCTGTAAGAGCAAGTTACGGTCTTAAAAATTGAGATTTTTGGGACAGTAACGATGGGGGTGAGGGTAACGGTAGGAAAAATTTCAGAATGGCTGACTGTCGCTGGTCAGATCGGTAAAGTCCAGGGCGGCGATGGCGCTTTCCTTATGTTCGTCGCTGCCCCCTAAGAGAGAAAGCCCCGGAGGCGCAAGCGTCGTTTATGCCTGATCCTGTTCGCCCGACGCATCGACCAGCACCATGATGGTTCTTATGGAGAGAAACGGTAGAGAAGTGAAGGGGAGTGGGGAAGCCCCCTGATAAAGGCAGACTTCCCAAACAAATCACTGCAATAAAGAATCCATTTCCTCTTGCTTATGAGGAAGTTCCTTCAAGATTAAGTGATAGAAGAGATAAGCAATATCTTGCTCATCTAGGTATGGTAGAACTTCTTTAAATTTACCTCTAACCTCTTATTCAGAGGCGGTTTCAATCCAAGTCATGAGCCATTGATGCAAATCAAGTTCTTGATTATTCAGGAACATAGTAAAAAAGCAGCCTTGGGCTGATACGAATAAGCAAGAAGGCTTGCCAGTCAGGGGAGGGAAGTTGCATCTTTATTATCCTGATT
>JAQYWN010000335.1 GCA_029379265.1 Rhizonema sp. NSF051 | reverse complement strand
ATATAAGATAAAAGAAAGGGATCTAAAATTTTGAATAGAAGAATGGGCAGAGAGATCGCGAGAATTTCTTATCTGCCAAAAACCCTGCATTTAGTTTGGACTGCATGTAAAGGATGGACTATTGCCTGGGCTATATTGCTAGTTATTCAGGGACTGATGCCAGTTGCAATGGTCTACCTGACTCGCTCGGCGGTTGATGGTTTAGTCGCAGTCATGGGGGTTGGAGCGACTTGGCAGCGAGCTCAACCGATTATAGTTCCTGCTGCCGCAATGGGTTGCATCTTGTTGCTCGGAGGAAGTCTACAAAACTTGATGGAATGGGTACGGACGGCACAGTCAGAATTTGTCCACGACCATATTACCACCCTGATTCATCAAAAGTCTGTAGCAGTTGACTACGCTTTTTATGAATCATCCGAGTATTATGATCACCTGAATCGAGCGCGTAGCGATGCCAGTGGGCAATCCTTGTCCCTGTTAGAAAATCTGGGTGGTGGAATACAAAATAGCATTACCCTTCTAGCAATGGCAGCAATATTACTTCCTTATGGTGCATGGCTAGCAGTGGTTTTATTAATCAGTGCCCTGCCATCTATGTATATAATTTTAAATCTTAATCGCTACTATCACCGTTGGTGGCAACAGACAACAACAGAACGGCGGCGCGTAGAATACTACGATGCACTTTTGACTAACAGCAATACTGCTGCGGAATTACGACTATTTAACTTGGGTTCTCACTTCCAGTCTACTTACCTAAAATCACGGCATCGGCTCAGAACAGAGTATCTGCAAATTGTCAAAGTTCAAAGTTTAGGCCGCTTCAGTGCCACAATTTTGGGACTTTTCGTTTTTATCGCTCCAATGAGTTGGATAGTTTGGCGAATCCTTCAAGGAAAGATGACTCTTGGTGAGCTTGCTCTCTTCTTCCAAGCGTTTCAACAGAGTCGGGGCGTAATGGTTTCGCTACTGGGTAATTTAGGACTTATCTATAGAAGCAGCTTATTTATCAGTAATTTATATGAATTTTTAGAGTTAAAACCGCAAATTATCAGCCCAACCCAGCCCTTACCTCTTCCCAAGCAGCTAAAACAGGGAATTAGCTTTCAACAAGTTAGTTTTAGCTATCCTGGTAGCGATCGCCCCGTTTTAGAAAATTTCAATCTGACGATTCCGGGGGGGAAAATAGTGGCGATCGTCGGGGATAACGGTGCAGGAAAAAGTACTTTAATCAAGTTACTTTGTCGTTTTTATGACCCAGTGTCTGGTTGTATTCAACTAGATGGAATTGATATTCGCAATTTCTCTGTCACAGAATATCAGCGTTTAATTACAGTCCTATTCCAGTTTCCTGTTTCATACTACCTCACTGCTGCCGAAAACATTGCTTTGGGTGATTGGTCAGCAACTCCCAGCCCAGATGAAATTGAGTTAGCAGCTAAAGAAGCTGGCATTCATGAGAAGATTGCTAGCTTAGCTCAAAGTTACAGCTCAATATTAGGTAAGTTGTTTCCTGAAGGTACAGAACTCAGCGGTGGACAATGGCAACGTCTTGCTTTGGCAAGAGCATTTTTGCGACGTGCCGAAATCATTATTCTGGATGAACCCACCAGTGCAATGGACCCTTGGGCTGAATTTGATTGGTTGGAGCGATTCCGCGCAATGGCTAATGGACGGACTGCTGTTGTCATTACTCACCGTTTCACCTTAGCAATGCGGGCTGACATCATTCACGTTATGCGTGCCGGTCAAATTGTGGAATCGGGAAGCCATGATGAATTGCTGGCTCAGGGTGGTTTTTATGCCCAGTCTTGGAAAGAACAAATGGAAGTTACTAGTAGTGTTGCCGTTTAAGTATGTCACAAGAAATTATCTATCAAATTCAAGAGGCACAACCGCCGCCATCAATATCATTACCTAAAATTTACGGTATTTCTATTGATTCTGAGGTCTTGGCTAAGTACAGCCGTGAAATTCAGCTAGAGGAACCCACCGAGGCACTCTTTGGGCTAGCTCAAGCTATTGCCTGTAGTCCCATCTGGGCAGAAATGCCAGGAAATGTATTGATTGTTCGTCCGACTCCCCAACCTGCACTCTTTGTGTTGGGTCGCTTGGATGAAGCTGGTAAAATGCGAATTGTGACAGAATACCAGGATTTGAACACAAACATAACTCGTCTGCGCTACATCAGCTATCGTCAAGCGGAAGCAGATTGTGAGCGTCTGGCGAAACAATTAGTTGATCGCTTTGGTGATCAATTAAAGGAGTTTCATTTTACTGGGGTTCCCCGTGGAGGGCTGATAGTTTTGGGAATGTTGGCTTACGCTTTGGGATTGCGTAGCGATCAATTACAGCTACCTTCATCGCCTCATGTGCCTTGGGTAGTTGTGGATGACTGTGTTTTTACAGGTTCTCGACTTAGCCAGTTTTTACAGTCTCATTCTCACAAAGCAGTCATATTTGCCCACCTTTATTCTCATCGCGATTTGCGTGACAGCATTGCAGTTCGTGAGCAGAACGTGATTGCCTGTTTGAGCGCCCAAGATCTTCATGACTATGCACCAGATGATCTTGGCGATCGTTACCCAGACTGGCAAGCAAATTGCTTTGCACAGCTAGATGGAATCCGCTACTGGGTTGGGAAAACAGACAATATCTGCTTTAGCTGGAATGAACCAGATCGCTTTGTTTGGAACCCTGTGACTGAAAGGATTGAGGGTTGTTGGCTTTTGATTCCTCCAGAAATCTGCTTGAAAAATCGACTCAAAACCACTGCTCAAGCTCCAATTATCCAGATTCAGCCGGAGAGTAAAGGACTCATTCAACCAGAATCACAAGTCATCTTTGGAGAATATGAGGGGCAAATTGTGATTGGTAATTTCGCAACTCAAGAAAGCTTTTGCTTGACTGGTATCGCTGCTGATATTTGGCTAGCTATTATTGAACACGGTGATATAGAAAAAGTTGTCACAGCACTATTGAGAAGCTACGAGGTTGATGAAGCCACCTTACGGTTAGATGTGGATACTTTTACAAATGATTTGTACACTCAAGGTTTATTAACTAAGTGCGATTAAGATAATACATTATATCCTCGACTTCTTGGAGGATACAGAGACGCGAATGAGAGCGCACCAAGTTGTCAAAGAAAAGCTCGCCTAGAAGTTTCAGGGATTCGTAGAGGCTCTGGAAGCATGATTAAATCTAGAGTTAAATGTCGAGTACCTGTCAATACAATTCGGTTAAAGAATTTGTCTGTTGAGGCAGGCAGGGGGCTCACAGGGGTAGGTTTTTTACAATTCGGTGGAGGTAAGACCCCCCATTCGCGCCTCTGTATCCGTAAGAGTTGTCGGGGATTGGTTTTTTACATGCGATCGCAAAAGTTCCGGAGCAAAGCTGATTGACCACGTAAAACTACTTAAACTCTCAGTAGTTTTGTCATCCATTATTTCCGGAAAGTTTCAGCGTAATGAAGTATACAGTAGGTAGTTCACCGAGAGAGCCTTCTGCAAGTCGATTATTGAAAATAATATCAACTGATTCATGCAAACATTATCTAAACTCGATAATAGAAAGCAAAGCATCAAAACTAGCTCTGAAATCGAGCTAATTCTTTGTAGCCTCCGCACTCAGCTAGATAGTGCAACTACTGAGCATATCAAAGCTTTGGTTCAAGAGGACATAGACTGGGAAGACCTGCTCCAAACAGCACATACACATGGTGTTATACCCTTGCTGTACAAGCGCTTCAATAGTATCTGCCCAGAAGTCATCCCCAAATCCGCGTTAAATCAGATGCGTGGCAGGTTCTACGCAATCGTAGAACATAACTTGTTTTTAACTGGAGAACTCATCAAACTCTTAAGTTTGTTGAAAGAGCAAGGAATTGTCGCTGTACCCTACAAAGGTCCAGTTTTAGCCAGTTTTATTTACGGTAACTTAGCGCTACGGCAGTTTGGTGATTTAGATATTATTGTGCAGCAGCAAGATATTTTTGCAGTAAAGAAACTGCTGCTAGATCAAGGATATCGACCCAAAGTTGAAATGACTCATGCAAAAGAAATTGCTTATCTGCAAGCTAAAACTGAGCATACCTATGATTTTATTCATGATGACAAAAGAATTTTCATAGAAATTCATTGGCGAATTGCACCAAAATATATCTCTCCTATTGAACCGAAAGATTTGTGGCAAGACATAGAACCGTTTTCCTTTGCTGGTACAACTGTGTCTTATCTACCCGTGGAAGACTGGCTACCAATCTTGTGCGTGCATGGCTCTAGACATATGTGGGAAAAACTGTCATGGTTTTGTGACATTGCTACACTCCTTCACAACCACCCCAATCTAAATTGGGAAAAAGTCTTGGGAAACGCTAATGCTTTTTGCTGTAGAAGGGCGCTATTCCTAGGGCTTTTCCTGGCACATCATCTTTTAGAAGTCGTCTTACCTACAGAAATTTGGCAGCAAGTGCAAGCAGAACCGATGCTAAGTGTTCTTGCTCCTCTGGTATACAATGAACTTTTTGATGAGGTCAAAACTTCAAATAAATTTCTTGGCAGAACGCTTTACCACATTCACGTTAGGGAACGTCTACAAGATAAAAGTCTTTATATCCAATCTTTCTTGCACTGGTTGATAACTGGAAGTACCTCAACATAGTTTTAGGAATTACACAGAACTACTAGTCAAAATTTAAAATCAAAAATTTAACATCAATGGATCGACGGTATTTTTTACTAGGAACCAGTACACTGGTATTTTCACAGCTGCTTGCTTGCTGTGCTAAAAACACCCAGGCGACACAAAAAGTGAAGTTACGCAAAGATTCTAGCCAAGCTCAACTCATTGATCGCTTTCGTCACAAGTTGAATAGTTTTCCTAATGAAAACATTCACTACCCAGCTAATGCTGAAGTGATTGATGTAATCAAAGATTATGGTGCTCACGGAAATGGAGTCACGGATGACACGGCGGCAATTCAATCTGCTATTAGTGCTGCCGTTGGTACAAAAAGAATAGTATATTTCCCCAAGGGAACATATTTAGTTTCCAATACTATGTTGGCAAAAGATCCCAAAGGAATCTGGCGATCACGCCTAATTTTACAAGGACAAAGTAGACATAAGACTATTATTAAACTAAAAGATAACTGCCCCGGTTTTACTGACTCTAAGAACCCAAAAGATGTTCTGCAAACTGGGAGTGATAATCCCATAGCTCAAGACGGTCCTCAAGCAGGAGGAGGTAATCAAGCATTCAATAACTCTGTTTTGAACTTAACTATCGATGTTGGTATAGGAAATGCTGGTGCAAGAGGGTTAGCATATCTTGCCAACAATCAAGGAATGGTAGAAAACGTAATTATCAAGTCTTCAGATCCTAAAAAACTAGGAGATACAGGACTTACTATGAATCGCTTTGGTCCTGGTCCTTGCTTGATTAAAAATGTTATTATAGTTGGATTTAATTACGGAATATATGCTATAGGGATGGAGTACGGATTAACTTTTGAAAATATTGCGCTTGAAGGACAGCGAGTCGCAGGTGTATATAATAATGGACAAGTGATGGCTATCCGCAAGTTAACAAGCTACAACGAAGGGACTGTTCCAGCGATTAAGCTTGATGGCGCAGGTTTTTTAGTCCTGTTAGAGGCTGACTTGATTGCTTCGGTAAATACTGAAAATTCAGTGGCTATTGATAGCGCAGGTGATAGTTCTGAGTTTTTCTTAAGAAATGTCAAAGCTTATGGTTATCAAGTTTTAGGGAGAACAAAAAGAAGAAATGAGACGGCAAACAAATCACTTAAAGAGTATTCTTCTCTTCCAACCAAACAATTATTTCCTTCTCATAAAGAAACTTTAAATCTCCAGGTAAAAGAAACACCAAATTACTACAATGATAACTTTTCAGATTGGGCTTTTGTTGGTGTTCCAACAGGAAAAAATGACACTTCTAATATTCAAAAAGCACTAAACTCTGGTAAACCAATTATCTATTTTAAATCAGGTGGAACTTATTTTATAACTACAGAATTGGTAATTCCGGCGACAGTTAAGAAAATTGTTGGCATGGAAGCAACAATTATTATTCCCAGTAATAACACTAACTTCAGAGATAAGAGTAAACCTAAAGCAATGTGGGAAGTTGTGGAGGGGAATGATTTGTTAGTCATGGAAGCCATAGATTGCAGTATCTTTAATAATGACCCTGGATTGGCTGGGGCTGATTTCATGCGTAATAAATCCGCCAGAAGCATAGCGATTAAAAGGGTTCCTTCAGGATATGCTGCTTACAAAAATGAAAAACCTGCATCAGGTGTACGACTTGGAGAGCTTTTTGTGGAAGATTATTCCGGAACTATCAGAATTAATGTTCCGCAAAAAGTTTGGGCGAGACAATTTAATCCAGAAAACTTTGAAGATGGAGATAAAGCCAAAGTAACAAATAATGGCGGAGATCTCTGGATTCTTGGTTTTAAAACAGAAGGAGCAGGTTCCGCGATTGAAACAAATAACGGTGGTCGTACTGAAGTAATGGGTGCAGAAATATATCCTTCAGGATATGTTCCGCCCCCAGGAAAGGCTTGCTTCATTGTCAATAATTCTTCTGCTAGTTTTTCTGCTGCCAGTTCGGGTGTAAACCAGTATCCAGTCATTGTCAGACAGACAAGAGGCGGAGTTACAAAAAATTTAAATCACAACGATTTGCCATCTAGAGGTGGTCCCTCCATTGCCATGCCGTTGTACTTAGGTTAACAATACGATTCGATTAAAGAGTGATTAGCCTTTAAGCAAACCCGGTTTCTATCTCAATACGGTTCAGTTAAAGGTGGCATGATGTGGAGAAACCGAGTTTATTAGTTGATGCGCATCCTAAGCGTATCGGGTTCAGATGTTGATACATGTGTCTACTCAATTTATAGGAGATACTCCTTTAAAACCTCAACTTAGTTCTATAAATTCGTTGGTATCTACATTTAGCTGTAAGGCACGCTGACGTGCTTGCTGAGCAATTTGTCGTTGATGCCATTGTAAGCCGATCAAAATAGCCACTGTCAATGATTGACCAGGCTCTTCCATTTGAGTAATAATCCAACCGTAGACAAACATAGTCAGCAGCAAAAACTTTGAAAAATCATCTTTGGCAAGACGAGTCCAGACAATGTAGGCAAGATATAGATAAGCACTTAGACCTATAATCCCTAAGTCTCCCCAGATACCACCCCAAGTAAACATAGGCTCAAACATAGAAGACTCCACAGCAAGCCAACTTGTAAGCAATGTATTCCAAGACTCTGTACTTGCTGGATGAACGGTTGCCCCAAGCGGAAGTAGTAATTTCCCATAATCCCGTAACACCCATCCTCCCAATCGTCCGATGGTATGACCAGGACCAAGACCGAATAACCAGTTCAAGGGTGACTTATAGTATGAAAGAACAATGCGAATTCCTGCTGTTTTTGTTCTAATAGCTACACCATCAGGACCATACAACTCAGATCTGCTCAGCCACCATTTAAAAGAAGCAAAGCCTTCGTAATCTACATTTTCTACAGCCCAATAAAAACATAGAATAAAAACAATCACCGTGATTAAATACAAGAGCGCTTTACTCACGTTACTAAACTTAGTGACAGATAAAAGCAACCAGGCCATCATAAATACTAGCAATATCTGCTTAGAGTCTGAAAGTATTAACTGATAAAAGGTAGCTAGTATGCAGAATATTCGGAACCAAATAGAAACGGTTTTAGCATAAAGAAAATAGTATATGGCAACGCTAAGTGAAACACTGACAGATACATAATTACCCGCTCCCGAAGCATAAAACACCCCTTGAACGGCATCTGCACCATCGTAGGCACTCTTAGGAAGTAAACCAACCTCCAGCATAAATGGCTGGACACAAGCTAGCAAGAAGTTGAATACGGCAGAGCCTAAGAGACAAACTCTTATTCTTTGCAAATGTTCGGATGACAGAGGGAGACAAATAATCGCGAGCAGCAGTAAGAACGGCTCAGCGAGTAAGGTATAATCCAAAAATACATTAATCTCACCTGCATGATTCAAAAGCGCACTAGCTAGCATAGCCCCAAGCAGGAGCAGACAACCGACTATTATTTCCCAGGAAATTGCAATTTGCCTCCTATCCTTTGTCGGAGTTTTTACTATAGCAACTACAAGGGCAAACGGTACTACTAAAAAATGTACAAAATTGATGACTGAAGGAACGCCATATGCACTAATAATCCTGGGATAAAAAGCAGAAAGAAATGAGATGATTATTAGCGTTGTACTAGATATTTGAAT
>JAQYWN010000334.1 GCA_029379265.1 Rhizonema sp. NSF051 | reverse complement strand
CTTGAAAATTTTTAAACCTGACATTTATCATACTTGACATTTAAGCAAATGCTTATCTATAATGTGATGATGATACCGATAGTACGATTCTGGTGAAACCACAGAACTATAAATCAAAAAAGCGATTTGGTTAGGGACTGAGTAATACTTGTCTGTAATCACGCGATTTTTGATTTGCTATACATTGAAAGCTGTGCTCAAGAAACCCAAATAATTCAAGCATCTAAAATCTAAAAGTAACTATGTAAATGAATAGCGTAGGTATTTGCAGGTTTTTCTTGCCAAAGATGAGCAATGGTTCGTGTCAGTAACCTCAACATTCCCTTGACACGCTGAAAAGTAGTCAGCGTTGAGAGTTTATCTGTAAATAAATCCATGCTTCAAGAAAGCTGCTTACTTTGTCAGGACTGATTAAGTGAATACTTCGCCAGGAAATCCTGTCCTTGATCGCCTATAGCAATCCTAACTAATTGAAGCGTGAGAAAATACGTAGATGAAAAGTACCTATTTATAGGCATTTCAGCCTGTTTTGTTTTTTATAGGCGTTTCAGTCTATTTTCTTTATCATAAATAATTTAGGACTGCTATATTCCTTTTCAATAAATTTGGCTAAGTATTGTGACAAATTATAGTGGGGAATGCGGGTTGTGATTGAACAGATATGTGAACTAACGTGGGGAATGCGGGTTGAATCCATCCTCTTCACGGCGATCGCCAAATTCAATTTACATTGAATTGCCTGTAAGATAATCATAAAATTCGACAAAAAATACACCATAACAATGCCAGAAGATCAAACTCTAGAAGCACGCAAACGCATCGTGGAATCTGCTAATCGATTCAAGGTTCAACTCAATGAGGAAGAATTGGACCGATGGATGAAATCCATCACCGAGGCAACAGGCGACAGCGATATCGTCGTGGATAAAGAAACAGGTGTTTTTGGGCACAAAGTCACCATGTTGGATTTCAACCCGCAAGAGCTAGCACGCTTTCGCGCCATTGGCAAAATCGTAGAATTTGAAGACACTCCTGGTGTTGTGGAAACTGCGTTGGCGCTCTCTGGTTCAGCGGCTCAATCCAAGATTCAGACTTACCCAGGCGACTGCGACTACTTCGAGCGCGTGAATATCATTGCACCTACTCGCACCGAAGCTTGCCAAATTCTTGCCAAAATAATGCGCGAGAAGGCGCTCAAGACTTTGTCCGGTCCCACTTACCAGTTAATTGAGTTGAAGTTTGGTAGCTACCCCCAAGAGGTGATTCGGGGGGACGATACCCTGCGCGCTGGTTCACCAATAAGCTGGGGACCTAATGAGATTACAGCTGGTCAGATCGAGGCTCTGGACGCCAATGGCAATCCTGTAGTCATCACTTGGGATTCCGTAGCACATGATCCCGGTTGGTGCAAGCTGGACTGGGTGATCGCCGACACGATACGCGGTCAGTTGTCCAACGCCAGCAACATGTTGGATGTCACCTGGGAAGCACCAGATGCTACCATCACTCCATTGGACGGCTATCTGGACGGCTACTTCCAGGAGGTTTACCTGGATGCTGAATCCGCCCCAATCTTTTCCAAGTTGGTGAAGCAGGTTTCCACCAATGTCATGGATGATTATGTCACGCAATTGGAAAAGGAAGTCAAAAAATGTGTCAAAGGCGATAAACTCAACTACGGCAAAGCAGCCAAGCGCCTGTACAACATCTTCCGACTTAACGGACGTTACGAGGAAGCAGGCTTTCTGCGTGAATTGTTCGATGAACCCGCCGCGCTGCTCTATCAAGTCCACGCGCTGGTGCGAACCGTCCAAGAAGCTAGGGACAAGGCGACTGTCTTTGATATTGAGAGCATTCTCGATCAGACAGATGCCCTGATGATAGCCGTTGTCAAGGTCTTGGAGGGGGATGAGGAGTTGGAGGTCGTGCGTTATATGCTGCGCTTCTACCGCAGTCTGTGCCGCCAGCAGCCTGGTACTCCCCTTGGTCCCGAAGTGGATGTCGCCCAAGCGGAGGTGATGAAAATTGTCAACAATTTCTTCTATGAAAAGATGACAGCGTTACCCTCGATTAAGACTTATATCGAGAGTTTCCAGGTATAGAGCAAGATCCAACCGCTGTTGAGCGTTCTTAACCTTTGGATTTCATCGAACGGCGAACGATGCTTCTGGTTTGATCACCGGTTGCGAAACCTTACGGTGAGGATCGGCTATCTCGATTAACTCTCAAGGTTCGCTTGCAACAAATTGCAGAATAAAGTCCCCTGCTGCATGGCATCATCCAGAGCAACGTGCGCCAATGGAAGATTTTCTAACCATGCGGTAGGTAGATTATTCTTACCGGATTCGCTATAGTTTCGTTTCAGGTATGCCATCGCATATGATCGCATATCCAGTGCTGAGTGTTCAAATGGGCTATCGCCTACAAATTTCATTAAGTACCAGTAGACAAACATAAAGTCATAAGCGGCTGGATAGCCAACGAAGATTGGTTTACCAGGCAACGCTACAAGCCAGGAATGGTACATCTGCATGACCTGGTCTGGGGGCTTCTGGTTTGCTCGACTCGCGGCCCAAGCGTCTGGCTGTTCTGACCACCAACTCATGGTTTCGGGGTGTCCTTGTGCCCCTGGCAAGGTTTCTAGATTAGCCGTAAAAGTAGCAACCAATTGTTTGTCTGCGGTATACGCGGCTGAGGCAATGCTAAGCATGGAGTGGGGTCCGGGGATCGGACCATCCGCTTCTATATCAGTGCTGACGTAGATTTCGATTGTCACCTTTTATCCTGCCTATGTTTCATCACTATGACTCAATCTCATTCTCGCCGACAACTAAGAACGAACTATGTCGATTCTGTAGCAAGTTTTTCTAGGTAATTCCAATAGTGCTGTCCGTCTGTATATGCCTAACGCTACTGTTCTTGACATTGATAATATAAATTATAATAACATCCCTCTGTGGTATGATTTTCATAGAGAGAAAAAACTCAATGAATAGGACTGAGATAAGTTAGGTATTGCTCTGTTGCTTAGATAGAACCGCAGGCAGTACACGCTTGCAAGAAGGCTGAGAGTGACTGTCTGCTGAACAATGGTAGATGCTCCTTTAGTAAAGATTCTCTTTGAATATCTCACTATCGCTTTCCTTTGATCAAAAGCTAGACAAAAGTTTATATCTGACTACCTTTTGACTCAATTTTCACCGCCACCAGTTTCAGCTAGCTCAAACAGGATAACCTAGTGCATTGCGAGCATATCCATAGAAAGCATTAAGCAGGCGATGTGTGACGACAAGCCCTGACGCTCGAGGACTCGCGCTTCGCTGCGTTCGCGAAGCGTTAGCGAAGCGTTAGCGACGAAGGAGCGTCGGAACGAGCGTCAGGGCTTTCCTCCCCCCTACCAAGGGTTTCAACGAACGCATAATTAATTTTCACGAACTTAGTCTAATAAACAAAGTTTCCCCAAGAGCGATCGCACCGCCGAAAAGCGAATGATTTGGATAAGTCACTTCGAGATAGCGAGCAATCTCCCAACTATCACCAATCATCTGATCACCGTCAACTAAGACAGGAACACGTTCTTGACTAGAATTGGCAATTCTCTCCTTTTCCACAAACCGCCAAGGAATTTCCGGGAGCATCAAGTCCCTTATGTCGCAATGCCATTTTGATTCGCCAGCAGTAAGGACTAAAGCGCCGTTCATCATCAGCATCTGCTAAGTCATAAAGTTTGAGAATCATTGTTATTTCATCCTTCAACATCCCTGACTAAACAATCTAATTCTTGTTGCATTTTTGTATGAACTAAGTTATAACAAGCATCTACATAGTTGCGATCCTTCGCAGCTTCTTTACCATATCGTTCAAATAAAATCGGAACACAGACACGAGTGTGAATTTGTACAGGGAGAGGAATATTAGGCAGAGGGCCAATTGCTAAACCCCAAGGTAATCCTAAATATATGGGAAATACCTGTGGATCGACTTCGTACAACCACGGTAATCCCCATTGATTCAACTGTTTAACCAGATCGTAACAATCACCTAAGACAATTAAAGTATCATGAGCGCCTACAGATATGAGGGGTACAATTGGGACTTCCTTCCTTAATGCTAGCTTGATAAAACCTTTACGACCTGCTAATTGAATCTGATAACGCTCGCTGTGAAGACGAAACATATCTTGTTGAGCACCAGGATAGACTAGAACGCTTGCACCCATGTCAAAAGCAGCACTTGCTATTCTTGGATGTGCGATAATAGCTCCCGTTTTTTGGGCTAAGTGCCCAAGCATTGGACTGACTTTCCAAACAGAAGGATGCATCAAACCATACGCCAAACGTTCAGTTCCAAAGCGACGGAACCAATCGTACATCATCATTCCCGTGTCTGGAGACGCCGCCCCACCATTATGAGAACCTACCAGTAAGACTTTTCCTTCAGTTGGGATATGATGCCAACCATCTGTTTGAACTCGAAAATAGTAGTTGTAAATTAACGAGAATAAGGGCATCAATGATTCGATAAATTGGGGATCTCGCTCATTCAACGACCAACCGGGTGCGGATACAGTTTTTCTTTGATTGCTGCTCATGAACTGAATATTTCTGTCTACACTTAACTTCTTGCATCATCCCTAAATTAGCTATACTCTTCAAGGCTGATAGCAAGCATTGTCTATATTCTCAACTTAACGTATTCAAACGGTTGTATTAAACCACATTTAACAGTAAAGTGGGCAATATCTAATTGGATATCGTTTGTTTTAAAAGGTACTCTCCTTTATGACGCTCGTCGTGCGCCACCGATCAATTTTCACTTCACTCCACGTAAATACATAATATTTATTGTCAAGATTTTAACAATGTAATAGTAGCATTAACGACAACTTGTGCGGCTCCTGCAAAAAACTCGCGGTCAATAGTCGCTGGGACATCGCTAGGTTGGTGATAGTGGGGAGTACGTAGATTTGCTGTATCCGTTACTAACACTGCACCGATTCCTTGATACCAGAACGGTGCATGATCGCTACGTAACACATCAGGTGTAAGCAAGCCTTTGAGGGGAACTGGTAGGGTGAGTATAGGTGGTAAATTTGACTGAGGTATATCTTTATCTGGAGAGTTTTGAAAGGCTTTGAGTAGTTGCATGTGTTCTGCATCGCCTACTACTGCCACAAAGTCACCTTTATCCCCTACCGGATGAAAAAGCAAACCCTTTGGGTATTTCTGACAGCCAGTAGTGTGACAAGAATAACCTACCATGTCCATGACAATCACGCCGTGGAGATTTTGCAAATGCGCTTTATTTTTCACAAAAGCTTTACTACCTAAAAGCCCTTCTTCCTCTCGATCAAAAAACACTAACTGTAACGTTCTGGGATGGGAATGTGAACTTAGTATTCGGGCAATTTCTAAAAGCACAGCAACGCCACTGGCATTGTCATCTGCCCCAGGTGAGATGATAATCGTGTCGTAATGCGCGGCGACAATAATTGTTCCTGCGGCTTTTTCGGTGCCCGGTTGTTCGGCTATGATATTAATCCCGTCGGAGAACTTTTCTAGCTTGGGTTTCCAGCCTAACTTTTTGAGCTCGGTTGTAATGTAAGCACGGGTACGCGATCGCTCAACCGGAGTGTAGCGCGTAAAATACAACTTTTGAATATGGGCGAACAAGTTCTCAGCCGAGACTTGCGAAATGTCAGCATTTCTGGCGTGAGATTGAGACTCCGAAACAGGAGTTTTTGCTTCTTTCTTAACAGAAAGGGGATTCTCAAATCTAATGCTATCAAAAACTGACACCTCATGCTGTCTGACAAAAACGCTCCCATACACTACTGCAACTGTCATCAGCACTAACAGCATTAACCAAATCCACTTTTTCATTCGCTTGCTCCGTGCTTTCCTGACTAGAATAACGCAAGCGCCAAGTTAGACGCAGGCTGTTCGCGCTCCTGAATAAGCGTTGGTAGGCTTTATGCTCAAGCCGCCACTAAGTGAGGGCGAGTACACCGTCAGCAAAGATCTTCTCTGGAAGGGGATCGACGCATTAATCGACACAAAACGTGCTACTTATTGAGATTATATCTCATCTGCTAGAGAAGAAGTTTCTGTAGGCGTAATTTAGCTTAAATTAGTGTTGTATTCGCCTCGCTACAATTGCAAGCGAGACGTGTCACTTCTACAAGGTAGACTTATGAAAGTTGCAACTGCATTAACAAGACTGCTGATAGCCGATTTTGAAGCTTGTTTTTTGTTCTATCGAGATGTTATGGAATTTGAGGTCAAAATCTACGATCTTGAAGCTGGATATGCTGAGTTTAAAATTGGAGATATAAGGCTGAGTTTGTCTAAACGCCAAGAAATGGCTGAGATGATCCATAACTCTCACAAGCCACATAATGCAGAATGTCAAGATCGTGTGGCATTAATTTTTACAGTCCATGATGTGGAAGAAGAATATGAAAAATTAATACATAAAGGTGTTCATTTTACTGCCGCACCAATGAGCAATCCCTACTATGGACTTAAAACTGCTTATTTACGAGATCCTGACGGCACTCTGATTGGACTATTCCAACAGTTAATGTAAGAAATAAATTAGCAACATCAAAACGGAGAAGGCAACGCTATGGCTAAACCTGTAATCCTAACGGTTGACGATGATCCAGAAGTTTTGCAAGCCGTGTCGCGGGATCTGCGACAGGAGTATGGCGATCGCTTTCGGATAGTACGTGCCGAGTCTGGTGCGAGTGCATTGTCAGCATTGGAACAATTGAAACTCCGCAACCAGCCCGTGGCGTTGTTTTTAGCAGATCAACGAATGCCGCAAATGTCTGGCGTAGAGTTTTTGGAACAAGCGCTGCAAATGTTTCCAGTGGCAAAACGCGCTTTACTGACTGCCTATGCCGACACTGATGCAGCTATCCGCGCAATCAATACGACAAAGATTGATTACTACTTGATGAAACCGTGGGATCCACCCCAAGAACGCTTGTACCCAGTGCTTAACGATTTACTTGATGACTGGCAAGCTGCGGTTCACCCACCCTTTGATGGTATTCGCCTGATTGGTAACCGTTGGTCTCCTCATTCTCATGAAGCTAAAGATTTCCTGGCGCGAAATCAAGTCCCCTATCAGTGGATGGACATCGAGTCATCAGAAGAAGCTCAACAATTAGTCGCATATGCTAATTGTGACCAATTACACTTGCCCTTGGTTCTCTTTGCGGATGGTTCCAACCTCATGCAGCCCACTAATATGCAAATTGCTGAGAAAATTGGGTTGAAAACTCAGGCTGAGAAGCCATTTTATGATTTAATTATTGTAGGTGGCGGTCCGGCTGGGTTAGCTGCTGCTGTATATGGAGCATCAGAAGGGCTACGCACAGTATTGATTGAACGAGAAGCTCCTGGTGGTCAAGCTGGAACTAGCTCTCGTATCGAAAATTATCTTGGTTTTCCAGTTGGCTTAAGTGGTGGAGATCTAGCACGTCGCGCAGTTACACAAGCTAGACGTTTTGGAGTGGAAATTCTCACTCCCCAAGAAGTTCAGGGTTTCCGCGTACAAGACCAGTATCGTTTTGTACAATTTACAGATGGCAGCGAAGTGAGTTGTCATGCCTTGATTCTGGCGCTTGGTGTATCTTGGCGACGGCTTGATCTACCAGGACTAGACCGTTTAACTGGTGCAGGAGTTTACTACGGTGCAGCTCAGACAGAAGCAATGAGTTGTCAGGGAGAAGAAGTTTACATTATTGGTGGAGCCAACTCAGCAGGACAAGCTGCCATGTACTTTTCTCGGTATGCTCACAAGGTGACAATGTTGGTACGCAGTGACTCTTTGACTAAGAGTATGTCTCAATACCTAATTGACCAAATTGCCGAAACACCAAACATCACGGTACAGACACACAGCAGTGTCCTTGAGGCCAAAGGTGAAACAAGCCTCGAAGCGATTACGATTCAAAATACTTTGAGTGGTGAAACGCAAACAGTTCTTGCGACTTCCCTGTTTATCTTTATTGGTGCCGTACCTCGTACTGATTGGTTAGATGGTGCGATTCAACGAGATGAACGCGGATTTATTTTAACAGGTCCAGAAATACCGCGAAATGAAGGACGCATTAAAGGATGGACGCTTCCTCGCGATCCCTATTTGTTGGAAACGAATGTCCCTGGAGTTTTTGCAGTGGGCGATGTGCGTCATGGTTCCATCAAGCGCGTTGCTTCAGGTGTAGGTGAGGGTTCTATCTGCGTTCAGTTTGTCCATCAATATCTCAGTAAAGTGGTGTGACAAAATAATTACAAATAGTCTAAATC
>JAQYWN010000333.1 GCA_029379265.1 Rhizonema sp. NSF051 | reverse complement strand
TCTTATATCTGAGTACAAGTTGAGTCTATCTTTGGGTTTAATTATTGAAAATTCAGCAATACTTAAACATTCCTTAACTAGAGAAAAATAAAAAAGTATAAAAATGTTCAAAAGAAGGACGAGAAATCAACAATTGGTATCTACTATGTCACCACAACATATTGATTCGCAAAAGTCCCTAGTTAGTGTGATTATCCCCACTTACAATCGTCCAACTTATCTTAAACAGGCGATCGCTAGTGCTATTGCCCAAACGTATAAAAATATCGAGATTATTGTTTCTGACGATTGTAGTCCTGAGAATCCACAGAAAATAATCGAATCTTTTCAAGATCCGCGAATTCGATTCCGCCGCAATACAAAGAATTCAGGAATATCCATAAATGTGATCGAAGCATTCAAGCAGGCACGAGGTGAATATGTAACAAGTTTGAACGATGATGATATTTGGAATGAAGACTTTTTAGAAAAGCTCGTTCCGCAGCTAGATGCAAATCGCGATCTCGTATTGGCTTTTAGCGATCACCATGTCATGGATTCAGATGGCAATATTGATGATGCAGCCACAGAAGAAAATACCAAGCAATGGAAACGAGATCAGCTCACTGAAGGAGTTTACCAACCTTTTTGTGAAATTGGGATAGTCCATCAGGCTGTACCCAGTGCTGTAGCGACAGTTATTCGTAGGAATGCTATTGAGTGGAAAGATTTTCAAATACAAATGGGACCTTTCTGGGATCTGTATTTAACGTATCTTGCTTGTCGTAATGGTGGTGGAGCATATTACTGTCCGGAAAGATTAACTAAGTACCGCGTGCATTCACAATCAGAAACTATGATTAGCGGTAAGGTTGATGCTGTTGCCAAGATCCGGAAAAGTAATGCCAGCATTTTTTGTTACCGAGTGTTTATGGAAGATGAAAGGCTCCAACAGTTCAAAAGCTATTTTCGGGAGCAATGGTTGCAGGCACATACCACTTTAGCTATTGGATTATTGCGCTCAGAAAAAGTGTCAGAAGCACGACCTTATCTTTTACATGCTCTCAAACAGCAGAAGTTTAATATCCGAACCATCGCCGCACTCATTATCTCATTCATACCCAAGCAAGTAGCACGTAGATTACTGACCAATTAAATATATTTGCGAGATTTAGCGCGTCGTAAATATTGATAAATAAACCAAGCAAGAAATCCAAAAATCAGATTTAGGGTTAAATTTCTGAGTATAAATAGCAGAATATCTGGATAAAAAAGCTGCGATGGACTTAAAGGTTCGAGCTTTTTTGCTAATAGAAACAGTCCGAAAAAAGCATTTCCACCCAGCATGAGGGCAAATACAACCAAACCTCGCTGCCAGTAGCGGCGATAAGGCGTGTTCCCAGAAATTAGGGTAAGCGGAATTTTTGCTTGCACTCTCCGCAGTAATTGTTCTAATCTCCAAAACATCCACAAAAAAAATGGAAACAATCCATAGCTGAGAAGACGCAGGGGGAACGTAAAACTACCAGCACTAGATAAAGTATTCACTAAAGCGTGACAGATGACCGAATTTAGCCAACTGCTGGCAAGTAATTTCCTGTTTTTATCATGTGAGCGAATATTTGACCCAATAGATATTGCTAAAGCATATCCCCAAGGAGAAGAGAGCAGAGCATGAACAGGTGTCCCAATCAATCTTTCTAAAATTGATGCTGTGTCATAAGAAAGATAAATCCAACTTTCTTCAGCGTCAAATCCTAAAGCGGCAGCTATAGTGAACAGAAAAATAGTACTGGGGCGTAATTGGTACCGACGCTGAAGATAGTAGGTAGGAACAATAACCGCCATCAACTTGCAGCTTTCTTCAATTGGACTGATTTCTAGAAGCTGCCGTAAAGCAACACCTAAGAATACTCGCTGCATTTTTTGCCAGTCCACAACTAAGTTAACTGCTGTTTCAAATACCCATTCCAGGCTGAGGGCAAGTAAACCGGATATTGCCCCGAAAATCAAGAATAACAGCAACCGTAACAGAGAAGGGGCAGTAGGAATTCGATAATAATAATAGACTACCAGCAGTAATGGTGGTATGACCGCCCACAGCGCCATGCTATGTCTCTATATTTGAGCAATTATCGTGCGGTGACGCTGACTATTAGCAGTTATTGTAGGGTAATTAAAACCCAGATCAACAAGCACTTGTTCAATATCTAAGGAAAAATATTCATCTAAATATGGTTCGGTACTTTTGAGTAGTGTCAAAATATAAGGTGGCATTTTCTTGAAAACTTCAGATTTAGGATTCATATCCATAATTGTTAAAAAGCCACCAGGGCGTAATAAACGTCGCGCCTCAGCAAAAATGTTCTGAGTTGCCAACTGAGGTAATTCATGACACACCAAAAAAATGGAAACTAAATCAAATGAAGCGTCTGGTAGCCCAGTTGACTCGGCAGCAGCATGGAGCCAGTTAATTTTATAATGTTGCTGCTGCATCCGATATCGAGCAACAGCTAGGAAGTAGGGAGATAAGTCTACACCCGTCATTCTGGCGTGGGGATAAACATTTTGCATTGCAAAAGTACTCATACCGACACTGCATCCTAAGTCCAAGATATCTTGTGGTTCATGAGGAATTTGCTTTTTTAGAATATCGTGGTAACTTTGGCGCAGTTTCGCATCGCCTTGCGCGGCACTACCAGGCCAAATGTTAGCATGGACAGCATAAGCAGCTGACTCTACCTCAAAAGCAGCTTGCCAGCTCAGATTTCCTGTCTCGTAGGCGTGGAATGACCGCAAGTAGTAATCTGGGTAAGTTAAATGGGGGTTTTGAACTGCTGCTAAATCTGTTTCCCAGTCACGCGCTTGTAGTGTCTGTACTTCTTTAGTCCAGTACACTCCCATTTTCTCAGCACGTTTCACCATCATGTTCCTAGCTTGATGCTTTGCTAGGTTGGCTATAGGTTTGACAGCTAGTACCCCATTTACTAAGCGTGACATTAATCCTGGAGTATTATTGAGTACTTCGTTCATATGAAGGAGTTAGGAGACAGGAGACAGGAATGAGAATCCAAAATAATGATATCCCCTAACCTAACGCTCGCACTGCAATTTAAAAAAAGTCCATAGTTAACGTCAAGACTAGAAGTTTGCCCTACTCCGTGCCTCCACAGAAAAACGCGATCAGACGAAGTCTCTACAACTCCATGCCTCCTAACTTGACTAATTTCCAGTTTTCGGTTTTAGTGCTAACAGCATTTCGACTTGGCTGGTTGAATTGTCAGGACTGATAGCAGTCACTCCCAAACCTCGAATAGAACTTAGAATGGTCATAGATTCAGGAGTAATAGGCTGCTGTTGTAGGGTGGCAAAGTTCTTTAATAAAGGGACAGCTTTGTCCATATCCAAGTAAAGGTAACCGCCATTTGGCGAGGGCAAAGAGTTGGTTACAGCTTTAAAGTTTTCGCTACTATCCAACATACTATTTTTAGGAGATGCGATCGCCTCTGCTATTGGACCACCAAGAGCCACAAATACGGTATCTTGGTTTAGCCAACCGTGTGATAGTAAAGCTCCTTGTTGGGGAATTTGCCATTCCGTGACATCTTTACCGCCGATATTTGTTTGAGCAATGTTTACTTGTTGTATTTTGACGAGGTTATCGAGTTTTGTGAAGGTGGCTTCAGCTGTCTTGCGATCGCTTGTATGAAATATGAAAGCGCCCCCAACACCAATCGATGCTAATACACCTTGATTAGATGGAATCGCGGCGAACCCAAATTCTCCATCCATCCAGCCAAAAACATCTTTATCTAAGTCAATATTGGCTATCTGGAATGAGGAACGAGTTTGCTGAAGGGCTTGACTCAGTTCTCTTGAATCTTTTGACTGTTCCACCAAACCTGCCCACCATCGAGAAATCCCCTGTCCACTAACAAGAGCAATGGTATCACCTGGTAATTGAGATACCACTTGATTGGGAGTATTTTGATACTGGTATTTTACAAGTTGTGGATCTAGATTGGCGATCGCCTTCATGCGCAATCCCGCATTATCGATCCCTATACCCGCCTCCAAAGATTTTACCTGTTTTAACTGTGCTAAGGTTTGTGGAGGTAACTGAGACGCCTGGGGACTTGCGGCGATTAATTGCTGTACCATAACTGCATAGTTTGGCACATACATTTGTGCTATCGTGTTTTCGAGATTCACTCCTTTAGAGAGAAAATTGTTTGCGCCTTCTTGACTTGCAAAAGAAGGCTCTCCTTTAAAAGTATTAATAACTTTTTCTACCGCCTGTTGTTGAGTAGCAAATACGACTTGGTCATTCAGAACTGCGCTGTATGTCAACTTGCCATTGTTGGTCGTTTCTATAATCTTTTCTCCTTTATAATCAGTTTCTTTTGCAGTAACGTCTTTTCTTTCCTTTAATTTGTTAGCAAAATTCAGAGCGCTTAGTTTATCCTTGATCCCTACTATTTTTAAAATATTGAGTTCTTGTGGCGCTTGCGGAGTTTTTTGTGTTGTCTGGGCTGACTCTGGTGGAAGTATCGCAATCATCACACCCCCAACCCAAGGTTTCAAATCTTTTTCGTAAGAAATATTGCTATCGCCGATGACTTGCTTGGTATAATCTTCTAAATCTTTTGCTAAAATACTTTGTGCTTCCGGAGTACCAAACTGTTGTAACTTAGACCAAGCTTTCGAGTCAGTAGAAATGTATGTTGCCATTATTGCTTGAGCCGGTACTAATTTGGCGCTCTTCGTCGCACCTAACGTTTCTCCAGTTGGACCATTCAAATACATGTAGGCAGCGACACTTCCTGCTACCACTACTGCAGCACCAACAGCAGGGATTAAAAATTTCGTTTTTCTTTCGGGCATTGTTATTATCCTCTTTATGCACAAATTGCCTGTGATCGCCAGTATAAGCGTCATTACATTCTGACGAATTCTCGGTATTTACTGATAAAATAAGTAATCATACACACTTTCAAAGTTTGAATGGCTCCGAGAAATACTACAAAATCATGAAGACCAAATCCGATACGGATATGTTCTTCATAGAAAAAAATTAATTTGAAGAACAACAGCAAGTTATTCTAAATCTATATGACAAATCAGGAGCATTTTCCCCCAATGAGAACCGATTCTACGCATTAAGCATCATAAGTTGTCAGCCAGCATGATTTGTAGGAACTCGATTTTTGTCACCTATGTCTACAAAATTCTTTTTATAGCTGACGGCACGAGTGATAAGAGTAATAAATACTAACAATACATTTTTTAACTTAAAGACAGTAAAGTTGCTTTCATCTAGCGCGTACATCAGGGGTTAATTTAGGAAATACATGCGGCGTCGCTGTTTTCCTTAACTATATCAAGTTCGAGTTGTCAGGATTACAAGGTCAGTAAGCATCAATGTTGCAGTATTCTTTTGATACAGAAAATAATCGGCACAAATCCTTTGAGTTACCAGGAGCAAAACCACACTACAATCCCGATCGCCCCGGACAAGTAGACCATATTTTCCTGGATCTTTGCCTGGATATCCCCAATCAAAGTTACCACGGTACTTGTAACATCACTTTAACACCAATTTGCAATGGTGTTGAGCGTCTAACTTTAGATGCTGTCAACCTAAACATTCCATCTGTGGAAGTTGATGGAACAACGCAAAAGTTTGACTACGATGGGCAACAGTTGTCGATTGGATTAAATCCAGCAACACAGGTAGATAAGCAAATTACCATAGCGATCACTTATTCAGTTGAAAAACCTCAACGTGGGATCTACTTTATCCAACCAAGTACAGACTATCCCCACAAGCCCACTCAAGTTTGGACTCAGGGAGAAGATGAAGACTCTCGCTTCTGGTTTCCTTGTTTCGACTATCCGGGACAACTGTCAACCTCAGAAATTCGAGTCCGAGTCCCCAAACCTCTAATTGTTATTTCCAACGGTGAATTAATAGCTACACAGGATGATGGCGAATACAAAATCTATCACTGGTTGCAGCAGCAAGTCCATCCTACCTACTTAATGACAATAGCCGTAGGGGACTTTGCTGAACTTCAGGATCAATGGCAGGAAAAACCCGTAACCTACTATGTAGAAAAGGGACGCGAGGAAGATGCTAGACGCAGTATGGGAAAAACTCCTCGAATGATTGAGTTTTTGAGCGAAAAATACGGTTATCCTTACGCTTTTCCCAAATACGCCCAAGTCTGCGTTGATGACTTCATCTTTGGGGGGATGGAAAATACTTCCACAACACTGTTAACTGATAGATGTTTGCTGGATGAAAGAGCAGCACTAGATAATCGTAACACTGAGAGTTTAGTTGTTCATGAATTGGCACATCAGTGGTTTGGTGATTTGGTAGTCATCAAGCATTGGTCTCATGCTTGGATTAAAGAGGGGATGGCATCCTACTCAGAGGTGATGTGGACAGAACACGAATATGGTAAGCAAGAAGCAGCATATTATCGTTTACTAGAAGCTCAAAGTTATTTAGCTGAAGACAGCGATCGCTATCGCCGCCCAATGGTGACACACGTCTACCGGGAAGCGATCGAACTTTATGACCGTCATATATATGAAAAAGGGTCTTGTGTTTATCACATGATTCGGACGGAATTGGGAGAAGAATTGTTTTGGAAAGCAATTCAACTATTTGTACAAAGTAATACTTTTAAAACTGTAGAGACTGTAGATTTACTTAGGGCTATAGAACAGGCAACTGGGCGTAATCTCTTGTTCCTGTTTGACCAATATGTTTATCGTGGAGGTCATCCTGATTTTAAAGTGGCTTACTCTTGGGATGGGGATTCACATTTGGCGAAAGTGACAGTGACTCAAAATGGTGCAACACCAGGAAGTAATTCCAACAGTAATTTGTTTGACTTAAAGATCCCGATTGGTTTTGGGTATGTCGAAGACAAGGCCGTTAGTGATTCCCAATCCAAAATCTTCACAGTACGGGTTCATGAGTACGAACAAAGTTTCTACTTCCCACTGTCAGAAAAGCCAAACTTTATCAGTTTTGATGTCGGAAACAACTACCTGAAAACTGTATCTTTAGAATACCCGGTACCGGAATTAAAAGCGCAGCTGGAATTTGACCCCGATCCGATTTCTCGAACCTATGCAGCCACAGCTTTAGCAAAAAAAGGTGGTTTGGAAGCAGTGAAGGCACTGTCAGCAGCACTAAAAAACGATCCCTTCTGGGGTGTGCGTGTTGAAGTGGCTGAACAATTGGTAGAAATCAAGTTAGAACAAGCTTTTGATGGGTTAGTGGCTGGATTGCAAGATGACAATGCTTTAGTTAGGCGATCTGTCGTGGAGGCACTTGCGAAAATTAAAACCAGTGGAAGCTACAAAGCTGTAGCAGAACTAGTCCAAAAAGGAGATCCTAGTTATTACGTCGAAGCAGCAGCAGCTCGTACTATCGGTGCCATCGCGGCAATAGGAGAAGATAAAGCTCACGAAGAAAACGTACTCAAGCTGCTCTCCGAGATTTTGAAAGAAAAGGCAGGTTGGAATGAAGTGTTACGGAGTGGTGCGATTTCCGGTTTAGCCGCACTCAAAACTTCGGAAGCCGCTTTAAATTTGATTGCAGAATATATTAAAGTTGGTGTGCCACAACCCTTGCGTTTGGCGGCTATTCGTGCGCTCGGAAAAATTTCGATAGGTCAAAGTGCTGCAAACTTAGAAAAGATTTTAGAGCGATTGGCAGAAATATCCCTTGAACCCTTCTATTTAACCCAAATTGCTGTAGCCACAGCTTTGGGACAGATGGAAACTCCCAAGGCAATCAATATTTTGCAAGCGTTAGCTAACCAAACACCGGATGGGCGCGTGCGTCGCTATGCTGAAGAAGAGATTTCCAAAGTGCAAAAGAATGTTAGTACAGAAAGTACACTTCTTCAGTTACGTTCTGAATTAGATCAACTCAAACAACAAAATCAAGAACTTAGAAGCCGTTTGGAAAACTTGGAAGCGAAATCAAAGGAGTAAGCTATTAGCGATTAGCGGTTTAACTCAGAATTTAAATTTTTCCTTATCCTCATCCTTTAAGAATGAGGATTTTTTTGTCTCACCGACTCGAGGGTGATAAGGCAGCTATGAGTCACGGGAAACCCCATAAATGAATTAATTTCAGGGATTTCAATAAGGACGCCGTATTCGCGCGAAGCTCTCTACCATCCGGAATTGCTGATTACCTGCAAGTCAAGGTTTTCGCATCTTTGATTCCACATAACAGTATTAAAGGACTAATCGCCATTTATGAAGTGATTGTAAAGTCTCTTTAATAAATGTTTGTATAGGATGGATCTAAATGGAGGTATCTTA
>JAQYWN010000332.1 GCA_029379265.1 Rhizonema sp. NSF051 | reverse complement strand
CTTTACTCATAAACAATTCATTATGTTAGACTACTCTAGTAAGCATGAAGAGTTTGCAAGCTACGAACTGTCTATTAGATCATTCTGCTACAGTATACTCCGCTTCACGAAAAAGCGTCAAAAATTAACCTTTTCCAAACAGTATTTTTACTTGGTAGCAGAGTAATAGTATTGTCTTTTTAGAATTCATTACTTAGCATTAGGCAAGAAACATCAAGTAAGTCATTAATTAGCTATAAAAAGCTAGTTAACAATGTAGCTGTCAAACCTTGGCCGGGATTTCAGCAACATCTACAGCAGACGCATACGCCCATTCCTTGCAGTTGATGACCACAAGTAACGATCATGACAAATTATTCAAGTCAAGATAAAAATCTTGATATTTATCTCCAGAAAGAAAGCAAGTTTCTTACTCCCTTTCAGAGAAAGTTACTGCTCAAAAATTTAGAAGCTAATTTGCAACCAGAACATCGGCGAAGGCTAGAAATTATGTTGCTGGCAGATCAGGGGAAATCGCAAACCCAGATCTGTCAGATATTAAGATGTTCTCAGGAAATGGCGCGGTACTGGAGCGCGGTTGCACAAGCGGGTCTGGCACATAAATGGCAAGAGCGACCTATCGGCAGACCAAAGACTGTAAACGATGTGTATATAGAACGATTGAAAGAATTAGTCAGCCACAGTCCGCGTGAATATGGATATGCATTTGGGTGCTGGACAGCCCAATGGTTGGGTAAGCACTTAGCCCAAGAATTTGGCATTGAAATCAGCCCCCGCCACATTAACCGTTTATTAAAACAAATGGGGCTTTCCACAAAGCAAAAACATTCAGACAGTCAACAAGCAACCAAATATACTACGGATACTGGCATTACGATTTGTGATTTGCAATCAAACTGTGAGCCTAGTTTCCCTTGGTCATTCAATCTAATGGCAACCAGTAACTGGTAATAACCCATGTTGGTTGACCTATAGTGCATGGGAAAAAGGGAAAAAGGGAAAAAAGGCACTCTCTCCGAAGCAAATAGATTTTTCCCCATTATCTATATACCAGCCTTAACCATGTAGCTAGCAACTTACGTTAAATAGTGGCTTATAGATCTGTTCACGGTTGATAGTCAACTGTTAACCTTCTACCTGTCAACAGATCTACAACTCAGAAAACATCAGCGATCGCAACTTCTCTTTCTTAAAAACCATGCCTAATCCATCTTGGAATTCATCATCAGTATTATCTACACCTGATTCAGTAGAAAACTCTAAGGTAAATGAGCAGCTAAGTGATTGGTTTTATGGAACTGAAGAACTGTTGGACGCCTTACCTCGGCTGTGGACGCGTTCTTTACTATATGTCCTAATCAGCTTTACAGCCTTCGCCTTACCGTGGGCAATGCTGTCTCATATAGATGAAACAGGAAGTGCTAGAGGTCGTATAGAACCAAAAGGAGCTACACAAAAACTCGATAGCCAAGCTGGCGGTAGTGTCACTGCTGTCAAAGTAAAAGAAGGCGATACCGTCAAAGCTGGACAAGTTTTGGTTGAACTCGAATCGAATGTTTTGCAAACAGAACGACAGCAAGCGCAGGCAAAACTAGAAGGACTGCGTATAGAGCTAGCCCAACAAGAAGTCTTCAAGAATCAACTATCGCTAACAACTCGCATCCAAGAGCAGCAAAATCAAGCGCAACAATTGGAAAAACTGGCGCAAGTAGAGCAGGCGCGACAGAATTTAGATGCTCTGAAGACGGTATATAACATCCAAAACGAAGAAAAACTAGCGAAAGTTGACCAAATGAAGCGAGCATTTGAGTCCAGCAAAGCAGCTTATGAGTTAGCGTCAGTTCGTTTGAAAAGTTCTCAAGAGAAAGTGCCACGCTATAAAAAAGCTTTTACAGATGGTGCGATTTCACAAGACCGTTTCAATGAAGTGCAAGAGTTGACAAAAGAAAACGAACAACAGCTCATGCAAGCTCAATCTCAGATTTCTCAGGCTCAGTCCAGCATACAAGAGCAACATAGCACTTATGAGCGAACGATTCATCAAGGTGAATCTGATATCAAACAAGCTTCCTTGCGCTGGCTTGAACAACAACGTAGCTATCAAAGCTTAATTCACACAGGTCAACTAGCAGTACTTAAAGCTCAGGAACAAATCAAAGATCTGCAAACACATATTACTGACGAGAAATCGGAAATTGCTCAAACAACAAGCCACATAGCATCCTTGAACTTCCAGTTACAGCAAAAAGTGGTGCGAGCGCCAATAGATGGGGTCATTTTTGCCTTGCCCATCACTAAACCAGGAGCTGTAGTACAACCAGGTGAGATGATTGCCCAAATTGCACCTAAAAATACTCCTCTTGTACTTAAAGCTCAGATGCCTACCAAAGATAGCGGCTTTTTGAAGTTGGGAAGCTCTGTCAAAATTAAGTTTGATGCTTACCCTTTTCAAAACTATGGAATCGTACCTGGAAAAGTCAGTAGAATCTCTCCCGACTCGAAAGTGCAGCAAACAAGTGCTGGTAACATAGAAACTTTTGATTTGGAAATTACCATGGAACAGTCTTATATTGAATCTGGTAATAAACATGTCTCTTTAGCACCTGGTCAAACAGCAACTGCCGAAGTCATTGTCCGCCAGCAGCGAGTCATTGATTATATGTTAGATCCGTTTAAAAAATTACAGAAAGGAGGTCTTGGTTCTTAGAAATTGATAGTTGAAAGCCCATAAACCACAGGTTTTATTTTTTTCGATAGAATAAAAATACTGAAAATATAAACCGCCCTCCGGCAAATTTACCGTTGACAAAAGGTACGTAATGATTCATACTATCGTGCTGTCAACGGTTCTTGTTTTAAAATCAAAGGATATTAAATGTCAAAAGTTTTAAAAGTCTCTAGTAAAGATTTGATTGAGCAAATTAAAATATCCTGCCAAATGCCTAAACTCATAGAAGGTATTGCCACTCGAAAAATTATTACTGATGCGGCAAACAAAGCAGGCATTAAAGTTGAGATAGAAGAACTTCAGCAGACAGCAGATAATCTGCGTTTAGCCCATAAACTTATCAGAGCAAAAGACACTTGGTCATGGATGGAAAAACATCATCTTTCGCTTGATGACTTTGAACAAGTAGTATACACCAATTTGCTTTCCAACAAGTTAATAACTCATTTATTTGCTGATCGAGTCGAAACTTTATTATCTGAATACCAACTTGATTACGCTGAAGCAGTCACTTATGAAATCATTTTTGATGATGAGGATTTGGCTTTAGAACTATTTGATGCACTCAAACAAGGAAAAATTAGTTTTTTAGAAGTCGCCCACAAACATATCCAAAATCCCGAGCTTCGTCGTAAAGGAGGGTATCAGGGTATCTTACGATACAAAGATTTTAAAAGACAAGAGATTGCCATAGCAGTCTTTAACGCTACTCCACCACAAATTCTCAAGCCCATTATGACTCTTGAAGGAGTCCATCTAATTTGGGTCGAAGAAGTCATTCAACCCAAATTAGACCGACGTTTACGTGTTAAGATTTTAGAAGACTTGTTTACAAGTTGGTTACAAAAACAAATCACAGAGTTAGAAATTATAACCCAATTTGAAGATGAAACTTTAGGCGAACTCGTCATTCCAAAATCAATGCTGACTGTAGGAAACGGGAATGGGTAGTGGGTAATAGGTAATAGGTAAGAAATATTCCTAATTACCCATTCCCTGTGACTAACACAAAATCTCAATCTTATATTAAATATTAAGCTTTCCGTAGTTTTTGTCTCGGACGTTAGACAATATTGCTACAAGCTTTATGACGGAGATACGACTATAACTGTTATGCGAGTTTTTAATTCTTCCCCGCCTACAGAAGCACAGGCACGCATCCGTATTTTACAAGCGGCGCAACGATTATTTGCATCCCGTGGATTTGATGGCACAACAACTCGCGACTTAGCACAAGCTGCTGGTGTAGCTGAAGGCACTTTATTTCGTCATTTTTCTAATAAAAAAGCAATTTTGGTTGAGGTAGCTACTCTTGGGTGGGTAGAAATCCTGACAGATTTACTGACAGAATTAAGTGAAATGGGCAGCTATAAGGCTGTGGCTCAGGTTATGCGTCGCCGGATGTGGAATATGCACAAGAATGTGGATATGATGCGGGTTTGTTTTATGGAAGCACAATTTCATCCAGACTTACGCGATCGCATTCAAGCAGAAGTGATTGTTAAAATGACTGATGTCGGCGAAGCTTTTTTTCAATCCGCAATGGACAAAGGTATCTATCGCCAGACGGATGCTAAACTTGTTGCCAAGGTGTTTCTAGGAATGTTCGCGGTGGCAGGCTTTTCTAACAATACTCTTATGGAACCTGACGCCTCCCCACAAGAAATGCAACAAATGGCAGAAGGACTTGCTGATATCTTCCTTAATGGAGTGTTAGTCAAGGACTAAGCAGGTAATACTGGTTAGTAGTGAGTTGTTCTACTAACCACTAACAACTGTACGGGCGGGTTTGACAAGATTGTTCATTTTTACTGACAAGTTATTTGATTAAACCAGATGTACGGGCGGGTTTGACAAGATTGTTCATTTTTACTGACAAGTTATTTGATTAAACCAGATGTACGGGCGGGTTTGACAAGATTGTTCATTTTTACTGACAAGTTATTTGATTAAACCCGCCCCTACTAAAATATTTGCTTGTTGAGTCCACTGTTGCACTTGCTCAACCTTTGGACACAAATCTTTATTTTGCATTGTTGCAACAACTAAGCGCAAAACTTGTTGGTGCAGTTTGTGAGTTGGAATAGTTGCTAATTGCGCTACAGAAATAACACCTGCATGTAATAATAATCCGCAATATTGCGTTCCTACACTCTCGATCCGAGCCAAATCCGCTAACGCTACCCATTTGTTAATATGCTGTAGATGAATCTGTAATTTATTTGCCAGTGTTAGTCTGGATGCAGGAGTCTTCCCTTGTTGAACTAGCGCTTTGGTGGTTGTAATGCCACAGTTTTTTAGGTGGTCTTTTTCCTCTAGGCTTAATCCTGGCAATTGCTCTATTGACCAATTACAAGATTTAACAGGACTTTTTTGAGCTTTTGGTTGAGGAGACATTTCTTAAACTTAGAAATAGAGTCTTTCTATATTTTGACAAACGTTATACACATTTTGTAAAGCTTAGCAATTACCAATTACTGAACAAATGCAGATGCAAAATACGTCTAGTTCCTTGATTGATACTTTACGCCAACGACGACAACGACTAGCCACTCTAGTTGATTTTCCGGCAATTTTATGGTCAGGAAGTAGCAGTCCACGTAACTTTCCTTCCAATATGTTACCCTACCGTGCAAGTAGCCATTTTCTCTACTTTGCTGGATTACCACTGGTAAACGCAGCAGTTCGCCTGGAAGCCGGCCAACTAGAACTCTTCATGGACAATCCTAAACCGGGAAATGCTCTTTGGCATGGAGAAATGCCAACGCGTGAGGAAATCGCTCAGATGATTGGTGCTGATGCAGCTATGCCAATGGCAGAATTAGACTTATGGGTGGAAGGTGCAGCTACAATTGCCGTGCAAGATGCTGGGACTTGGACACAACAGTCGCAGTTATTCAAAAGCAATATTTTACCACAACATCAGCCACGAGGAATTGACTTAGAGTTTGCCAAAGCTATTATTACCCTACGTCTCACTCATGACGATAGCGCATTAACTCAATTAAGAACAGCTGGGCAAGTCACTGTAGAGGCACATAAAGCCGGCATGGCAGCTACAAAGAGCGCTCATGTAGAAGCAGAAGTCCGTGCAGCCATGGAAAGAGTCATTATTGCCCATAATATGACAACTTCCTACAACAGTATTGTTACGGTTCACGGCGAAATTTTACACAATGAACATTATCACAATCTATTGCAGTCTGGCGACCTACTACTGGTTGATGTCGGTGCTGAAACAGAAATGGGGTGGGCGGCTGATGTGACTCGTACATATCCTGTTTCTGGTAGCTTCTCATCTACCCAAAGAGATATTTATAATGTTGTTTTAGCCGCTCATGATGCTTGTATTGCCAAGGTGCATCCTGGTGTCGAGTATCAGGATTTACATTTACTCGCCTGTACCGTTATTGCGTCAGGCTTGGTAGATTTAGGGATTTTACAAGGAAACGCCGAAGATTTAGTAGAAATAGATGCACATGCGCTCTTTTTTCCTCACGGGATTGGTCATCTCCTGGGTTTAGATGTTCATGACATGGAAGATTTGGGAGATTTGGCTGGCTACGAACAGGGAAGAGTAAGAAGCGATCGCTTTGGTTTAGCCTATCTACGTTTAAATCGTCCATTACAACCAGGTATGTTAGTCACGATTGAACCTGGATTTTATCAAGTTCCAGCAATTTTAAACGATACTCAATTGCGCTCAAAGTATCAAAATGTAGTAAATTGGGAACGTTTATCTCAATTTGCGGATGTCCGAGGAATTCGTATTGAAGATGATGTTTTAGTAACATCCGTGGGCAATGAAGTTTTGACAGTTGAGTTGCCGACGAAAGCCAGCTCTGTAGAAGATTTAGTTAGACACACCGCATGAAAGACTTTTTCTTACCAATTAGCTGTTCACGACACGTTTTACATTTTCGCGATCTGATCGCTCTTTATTTTTATACTGATAATCCTCGGTGACACTTGACTGAGTGCGATCGCTTGGCTCATCCTCAAAAATTGCCCCTCGCTGCTTGAGATCAAGTTTTACATCTTCAGACAGTCCTTGATTCCAACCCAAACGAGCATTTTTAACTTTTGTACCTTTTAAGTTGGTATTAGTTAGGTTCGTATTCATCAAATTAGCAAAATTGAGATTGGCACCACCGAGGTTGGCATTGCTAAGATTGGTACCCTTGAGTTTAGCACCACTAAGGTTAGCATCTTGAAGAATGGCATTGCTAAGGTTCGCATTTCTCAACTGAGTGCTGCTCATGTAAGCACTACTAAGATTTGTCTCTAAAAGTTTGGCATTGGTGAGGTTAGCATTCCACAAATATACACCACCAAGGTTAACACGGCTGAGATCGGCACCTACCAACCAAGCATGACTGAGGTTGGCATTGCTGAAATTGGCATTCGTCAAGTCAGCATGACTGAGGTTGGCATTGCTGAGATTGGCATTTGTCAAGTCAGCATAACTGAGGTTGGCATTTTCTAAGCGAGTGCTGTTGAGATTGGCATTTTTCAAGTTAGCATTGCTGAGGTTAGCATTGCTGAGATTTGCATCACAGAGATTGCCATTCTGTAGGTTAACACTCTTGAGGTCAGCACCACTAAGGTTAGTTCCGCCAAGGTATGCATCAATAAGATCTGCACCTGCTAGCTCTAGATTGTTAGAGGTAGCCACGAGCAATCCTGTACTGTTATTATCTTGTCGTATCAATTGCTGAAGCAACGTAAATTTACTGTCCGCTTCTTGTACTGCATCAATTTCCACATTATTGTTCAAATTTGCACTACCCTGAGTGGTTCCGGTTAAACTTTTAACTTGAGAAGTTTTTATGAGTTGTTGTGACTCCCTTGAGAGACGCATTTTTTCATTCCACACAATAAATAAAGTCCCCAAGCAAAAGATGAAACCAATTAAAAAACTAGACTGTTGACCTTTTGTCAATAGCAGCATGACTGTAAAACCCAATACAACCATTGTTTGCTTCACCAGCAAAACAAGTCCTGCTTTGGTGGCAACAGTCGATAAACTTATCTTTTTACGGTTAACTACGGTCATGCCTAATAAAAATCCTTTCCTGATACTAAAATGCTCGCAATAGCTAACATTTTGTCTGGCGATCGGTGTGCGATTAATCCACTACATGATTTGGGAGAAACCCGGACAAAAACTGACAACTTTATACAAAATCCTCACGCTTATTCGATGATCAAGGGAGCATTTTGGGGCAAAGTCTGCGGGACAGAATATAGCTGTCCCGCGAGCTTTGCTTTGGTTATTGACGCAAAGCTCGCGCGCTCTTGTAAGCTTCCCCCGGCTTCCGTGCTCGAAATTCTCAACAACACAACAGATCAACCGCCTCAAGTCGATACAATTATGCTAAAAAATACGTAGTACTGCACGCCCAATATTTTTAACAGGCAAATCTGAAAACAAGAGAATTCATTATCTATCACTTCATTGCCTGATTAAGTCTGGCTCGTTACAATCTAAAAGTTTTGCTTTTTTAGATCGTGTGCATTGAGGTTGCACTTTTTTGACGTTTAGACAGTTATAAGTCATTTGTTGCAAAAACAAACGAGCCATGAAGAGCCTTTCCAGTCCAGATATGGAAATACATAGTTAATATAGTAA
>JAQYWN010000031.1 GCA_029379265.1 Rhizonema sp. NSF051 | reverse complement strand
ATTTAGTTAAAATCCGTTTAAGTTAAATATTTTGCTTTATGAGGAGAGCAATTTACTGAAAAACATTGATACCCAGAGCCACTTCTGGCATGAGAAGATTTTCAACTTTGTATAAATTGGTGCTTTCACCCCTCATTGCCATTAGGCTTTTGGTAGGGATAATAATAACAATAGCTTACTAAGCGATCACATTCCCTGATTTCTGGAATAAGATCGAGCTAGTCTGTAGATGCCAGAAAGGTGTTCCTAAAAGGAGAGAAATTAGTTTTGATTTGATGACAAGCTGAAAGCAAGACTTCACTTTTCAGATTGAATAATTTACAATTCTCATTCTAAACAGATTTCTACAGCAGTTATGCTCCAAGACACACAAACCATTCGCTATTACCAACGGCTCACCGACGCCCTCGTCGAGTTATGGAATCGCGGTTATCGCACTGATGATATGCGGATGTATTTGGACGGATATCTAGCCGCCCTACGACATGGCAACGCTATTGAGCCATATCTGATTCATCGCTTAGAGGAGGAGGCAACCCGCTACTTGTACGATGGATCAAATTTTGAAATGACTCAACTACAGCCGGATTTCCAGGAGTTCCCCAGTACCGGCCGTTATTAACCACAGCAAATCACCGCTGATAATTATATCATATGATTTGCCGTGCAGTGAAAGTCGTTTTTAGATATATTTCTTTACAATAACATCCCCTTAGTTGCATGACTGTGGGGATGTTCCTCTATAACGCGCTAATCCCACTCCGTGCGTGGGGTGGGATTAGCTTAAATATCTTCAAAGATGGGGTAGAGTTTCGGCGTTGAATAGGAAACTCGTCATTTTTAATTGACTGTGTACACTATGAGGCTAAAGCAACCTCTACCATTTGTTGCAACTCACCTTTTTGGTAAAGTTCAATCATAATGTCTGAACCGCCCAAAAACTCACCATTAACATACACTTGGGGAATTGTTGGCCAGTTGGAATATTCTTTAATTCCTTGACGGAGTTCGGGATCTTCTAAAATATCAACAGTGTGGAAGGGTACTCCCAACGTATTCAAAATTTGTACGACGTTGTTAGAAAAACCACACATGGGCATCAACTTGGTTCCTTTCATAAAAACCAAGATTTTGTTTTGCTTTAACAAGTTGTCAATTCGCTCTTTAGCTTCTGGAGTCATGATTTTTCAGTTTCCTAATCTGCTTTCTTTGAATGAGGAGGAGGCGTGCAGTGTATTTTGGAAAAGGATATCCAACATTTTTGCTGGTTTTTCTCCAAATATTCTGCGGTGTGAACGACTTAGCCCAGTTCAATAACAAAGGGAGTTGATGAATTTTGAATTATAAATTTTCAACTCTGAACCTTTCTGAACCTATTAGAGAGGGAGGTTTAACAATCTGCTTTAAGAGGAGGATCAGATGGTATGTCTATCAAAACCACCCCTACCAATGACTCCTAACTTTACAAAGCTGCTGTTGCTTGCCAAGCTTCGGGAGTATATGTTTTGAGCGCCAAAGCATGAATTGCTTCACTGGACATAGCTTGTTGCAAAGCCCGATAGATTAACTGATGCTGTTGCACTAGTCCTTTACCCGCAAACTGCGATGACACAACTCTAACCTGATAGTGGTCACCACCACCAGTCAAGTCTTGCACCTCAACTTGGGCATCGGGCAATTCCGCCTTGATCATTAATTCAACATGTTGCGGACTTATCATCGCAATTCCTAAAAAACTTCTTCTTTATATATCTTATTTCAATCCTAAATAGGAATTTCAACTCACGGACTTATTCTACACGGCTTCTAAGAGTATGGACAAAACTACCAACAAATGCATAAATCTCTACAAACCTAACTCCACGGTGCAAGTTAGCACGGGTTATAAGCGCGTTTAAGCTTGGTTGCCGAAGCCTCGTGACACTGATCCTTAACCACTAATCCCCAGTAGGAAATCCTGAAACAATTTCCAGTACGAGGCAAATAGTTTATTTAATTTGTAAAACTAGTTCGTAGCACGTGTCTTCTCGGCTGCACACCTAACTGAGCGTTACAAGCAATGCACGCTTTCAAACATGACACAATTCTAACGTAAAGCTCGCTCTTGGGAAGATCCCCCAGCAGACTTTACATAAAAATAGAAAAGTTACCCCAAAATGATTTTCTATGGGTAGATGTAGAGAGAAATTAACTTACAGCTTCAAACCCATGTACAAATTACTCTCTTAACAATCCAGCAGTAACTCTAACCGACTTAATCTTTTAGCAAGGCTTGTTCGCTAAACATAAGATCGATTTTAACCACTGCTCATCCCAATTTTAGCAGTGGAGTATGAAAATCAATGAAGAGGACTAAAGAATCAAGATAATTTGACTATTTTTTCTTCCGAGGAGAAGAAGAACTATTTCCACTCCTGGTAGTAGAAGGGGTTCCATAGGGGGATGAAGTGCTATCACCGACTTTAGAATTGGGCACATCGACAAAACCCAACTCCAACAACTGCTGATAAGCCTTTTTCCCCAGATCCCGCGTCGGATTTTGACTTTTAATAATCTGAACTAGCAGGGGCACAGCTAATTCTGGTTTATTTTGCGCTCGATGTACCAGTGCTAACTGGTATGTAGCTTCATCTCGCATTTGGGCAGTCTCGAGCGCCTTTCGGCGTTGATCATCAGCAACTCTATTGTCAATACCAGAAAAGCTAGAGTTGAGTTCCTGATAGAAATTAGAAAGCTGATTAAAAACCTGACGGGCTTCTTGGAGTTTTTTGGCAGCTTCGGGGTAGTTTTGAGCAGAAACGGCACTACTAGCTTCTGCCATTAGCCGTTTTCCGCCGTCAATACTCAATAAACTGCTACTTTGCGCTGACGGACGCAAGTTATTTGGATTTTCGGGGTTAATCGGTTGTACTTGATTGGAGGGATTTGGGAACGGCTGAGCGTTGACAGGTGATAGCAGGCTAAGGGCTGCGATCGCTGATAAGGAAGTGATGCGAAACCAGGGAACAGTTGTAGCAAAGTTCATTTTTGTAAGATTGTGCAACAACTCAACAAAATAGAGATGGAAACTTCGGGTATCTTAACTCTGTTTTGCTCTTTAACAAAGCAAAGCTACATAATAAGTTTCTCTCTCATTAGACTTAGAATCATTTAAACAAGGTTCCCATACTGTCTGCTCTTCTCCAAGCTTCTGTAGTAAATCCTACCATCACCTCACGTAGTCAAAGATCTTTGAGTTGCCATAAACAAACCTACGACAATAATCAGCAACTGCTGTTACGAAGCCATGCTCTTCTTCATTCACAGTTAAATGTTAAGAATTAGGAATTCCTGCGAACGCGCGAGGAGTAAATTCTGAGTGTTGATTGCTTAATTGTTTGAGCACCGTTGCTAGATCTGTTGTCAGGCTTTTAGCACCTTGCTTCAAGTTATTCTTATCGTAAGAAGCGACTTCGATGGCAGAGCCGATGTGAATACTAACATCCGTACCCCAGTCAGGATCAGGTTGGCTGTAGTTAATGCTGATAGGGACAATTTTAACGCCCAATCCAGGATGAGTAGATTCAGCACTTAAAGCCAGACGAGCAATACCCGGTTTCAATGGATGGACTTTACCCTTACGGATACCGCCTTCAGGAAAAATCACTAACATTTCTCCTTTTTGAAGTAATTCAACTGAATGACGGAGGCAAGTGATTGATGGACGTTGAGGATCTACAGAAAATCCTCCCAAGCGGCGGATGAACCAGCCTTGCAAACCTTGGCACTCATCGATAGTCACCATGAATCGTAGATCTCGCCCTGTCACGCAGCGACCGGCTGCATAGGGTACCATCAATGCATCCCAACGGGATCGATGAGTAGGAGCGAGGATTACAGGACTAGTTTTGGGAAGATTTTCTTGTCCTGTAACTCTAATCTGCCCAAAGAAAGATGGCAGAACAAAATGATGCCCTATGAAATAGGCTACAGGACTTAACAAAGGACACACCCGTGAAGTAGTAACAGCTACCTTCGTATTTGCTGATGTATGAGTTGGGAATTCACTAGAAGTGTTCTGGGAATAGATTAGCTCAATCATGAGTGGATGCTGACTATGGGTTAATGTGTAAACAAATCCTGTACCTACACCGTAAATTCTCTTCCTTAACTTTTGTTCTACCTGTTGGACAGTTTTCCCTCTGTCATGCTAGCTATTATTCTTTCTTCGATGAGTAAACCAATCTTGTAACTTTTGACGACAACTTGACTCTAATATGCCTCCAAGTACAGACAAGCGATGATTGGAAGCTGCGCTGTCAGGTATGTTAGTAACAGTACGAATTGCGCCAGTTTTTGGATCGTCCACTCCATAAACGATGAGTTTTACACGCGCTTGTACAATAGCACCCGCACACATTGGACAAGGTTCGAGAGTAACGTAAAGAGTGCATTGATTCAAACGCCAAGTTTCTAAATTTTTAGCGGCTTCCCTAATAGCAATAATTTCTGCATGAGCAGTCGGATCTCGATCACGTTCTTTTCTATTTTCACCCTGTGCAATCAAATTACCCGATGAATTAATAATAACGGCACCCACGGGAACCTCTCCCGCCTGACCTGCGGCTTCTGCCAATAAGAGCGCGCGATGCATCCATTGTCTATGTATAAGATATTCTGAGTATTTAATCAACATAATTAGGATTAAAAGAGTAGGGAGACAAAGAGAAAATCTTATTTTTATTCCTTCTAGTCTTCTCTACTCCCTACCAATAGGGAATTACTCCTTCACTACCCAAGAGTTTGAGATAAAAGCGGGTCGAGTTCACCTTGCTTATCTAACTGATAAAGCTCATCACAGCCGCCTGTATGGTAGTTGTTAATAAAAATCTGTGGTACTGTACGACGTCCGTTAGTACGTTCTGCCATTTTAGCTCTGGCAGTTTCGTCACCATCAATTTTGTATTCTGTGTATTCCACGCCCTTCCACCACAGCAGCATCTTGGCACGGATACAGTAAGGGCAAGTTTGCCAAGTGTAGATTTCGACTTTTGCGAGGATATTTTCAGGATGGCGATTTAAAAGAGAGTTGAGAAAGTTCATCATATTTTAACATTGTGGATTTTTATGAACTCTCTCTATCCTAAGAGCATGACTCATATCCGCTCCCAATAGATAAAAATTAACACAAGTGCGAGCAGATACTATTTCCCACAAGTATCCGCCCTTTGGTAGACTTAAAGACTGAATGAGCTACATAAAACCACGCAACGTCAAGCAATTGAGAGGGCAGACTCTGTGGAAAATACACTTGGGTTAGAAATTATTGAAGTAGTTGAGCTTGCAGCGATTGCATCCTCTCGGTGGATGGGTAAAGGTGAAAAAAATACTGCAGATCAAGTGGCTGTTGAAGCCATGCGCGAGCGGATGAACAAAATTTACATGCGAGGTCGCATCGTCATTGGCGAAGGGGAACGAGACGAAGCCCCAATGCTCTACATTGGTGAAGAAGTCGGCATCTGTACCCGTACAGACGCTAAAGATTTCTGCAACCCAGAAGAATTGGTGGAAATTGACATTGCTGTTGATCCTTGCGAAGGTACAAACCTTGTAGCTTATGGGCAACCTGGTTCAATGGCAGTGTTGGCAATTTCCGAAAAAGGCGGTCTATTTGCAGCTCCTGACTTTTATATGAAGAAGTTGGCAGCGCCGCAACAAGCACGTGGTCATGTAGATATTAACAAGAGTGCCACTGAAAACCTCAAGATCTTATCCGATTGCTTGGATCGTGCTATTGAGGAATTGGTAGTAGTTGTCATGGATCGGGATCGCCACAAAGAACTCATTCAGGAAATTCGTTCTGCCGGCGCAAGAGTGCGACTCATTAGCGATGGTGATGTGTCTGCTGCTGTCTGCTGCGCCTTTGCTGGTAGCAACATCCACTGCTTAATGGGTATTGGTGCCGCACCTGAAGGTGTTATTTCCGCTGCTGCTTTACGTTGCTTGGGCGGACACTTCCAAGGACAACTGATCTACGATCCAGCAGCCGTGAAAACAGGTTTAATTGGGGAAAGCAGAGAAGGCAATCTTGCACGCCTACAAGAAATGGGCATTACAAACCCAGATAAGGTTTATAACGCTGAGGAACTAGCCTCCGGCAATACAGTCTTATTTGCAGCTTGTGGTATTACTCCTGGAACTCTGATGGACGGTGTCCGTTTCTTCCATGGCGGCGCAAGAACTCAAAGTCTGGTTATTTCCAGCCAATCGCAAACTGCTCGATTTGTCGATACAGTTCATATGTTTGATAACCCTAAGAGCTTGCAATTGAGATAGACAATGAAGAGTGAGGAGTGAGGAGTGAGGGGTGAGAAGTGAAGATAGAGATAGAGAATGAGGAGTGAGAAATCAGGGGTTTTCCCCAATACGAAATCTTAACTTTTAACTTTATTCCTATCTCCTCACTCTTAACTGTTTATTTCTCACCGACTGTAGGGGCGGGTTTGATGACATGTTGTGTTTGCTTCGATGTTGTTTCTATTGAACCCGCCCCTACGCGCCTGCTCACTTTTTACCAACTCCTAATTACCATTTAGCAAATGAATATAGCAGTAGTGGGGTTAAGCCATAAAACAGCCCCAGTAGAAGTCAGAGAAAAGCTGAGTATTCCAGAACCACAAATGGAAAGCGCGATCGCCCATTTGATCAGCTATCCCCATATTGAAGAAGTCGCAGTACTCAGTACTTGTAACAGGTTAGAAATTTACATCGTTAGCAACGAAGTTGAACAAGGTATTCGGGAAGTTACCCAGTTTCTGGCAGAATACAGTAAATTGCCCGTGCGGTCTCTACGGCAACACTTATTCATGTTGCTTCATGAAGACGCAGTGATGCACTCAATGCGAGTTGCAGCTGGTTTGGATAGCCTAGTACTCGGGGAAGGTCAAATTCTGTCTCAAGTAAAGAATACACACAAACTGGGACAGCAATATAATGGTATTAAAACGATTTTAAATCGATTATTTAAACAAACAATTACAGCAGGTAAGCGAGTTCGCACTGAAACGAGTATTGGCACTGGCGCAGTCTCCATTAGTTCGGCAGCTGTGGAGTTGGCACAGATAAAGGTACAAAATTTAGCTGCTTGTCGAGTCGCCATAGTCGGTGCAGGCAAAATGTCAAGGCTGCTCGTGCAACATCTTGTTTCTAAAGGTGCTGTGCAAATTTGTATTTTAAATCGTTCTCTAGAACGGGCGGAGGAATTGGCAAAACAGTTCTCTGAACAAACAATCGAAATTTATCCTCTTTCGGAAATGATGTCAGTAATTGCCGAAAGAGATATAGTATTCACAAGTACCTCAGCAACCGAGACAATACTTGACCGTACTAAATTAGAAATGGTTTTGGACCCAAGCCGACGTTTAATGTTATTTGATATTTCCGTACCACGCAATGTCCATGCGAATGTGAATGAACTGACAAATGTACAGGCATTCAATGTTGATGATTTAAAAGCCGTAGTCGCACAAAACCAAGAAAGTCGCCGTAAAATGGCGCAGGAAGCTCTAAGATTGTTAGAAGAAGAAGTGGCTTCATTTGATGCTTGGTGGCGATCGCTCGAAACTGTCTCAACAATCAGCTGCTTGCGAAATAAAATTGAAACCATCCGCGAACAAGAATTAGAAAAAGCTTTGTCTAGATTGGGTTCTGAATTTGGTGACAAACATCAAGAAGTGATCGAAGCCCTAACACGGGGAATTGTTAACAAAATTTTACACGACCCGATGGTGCAGTTAAGAGCCGAGCAAGATGTTGAGGCAAGACGCCACTGTATGCAAACCTTACAAATGTTATTTAACTTAGATGTGGGTGAGCAAGCAGTATAGCTGAACACTTTTGGATTTTATCGGGAGTCGTATTTAACGACTCCCTAACTTGTCATTTGTTATTAAAATCTCACGCAAAGACAAGGAAAGTACGTCCTTTGTCTTTCCTATTACTCAGTAAATTACGAGTACTATCACTAGAATTGAGAATGCTAACGAAAAGAAAGCCGAGACATCCAGGAGCTTTGATTAAACGTCAATATTAGAACCACTAAACATGACGAATACTAAGCTTGCTGAAATATTAGATGTCTCACTAAAAACAGTATCAGAAATTATTAATCAACAAGCTGGAATTTCGCCTAATACGGTATACCGTATTAGGGAGTCCCCAACTCGTTATGCTGTTATTGAGGACGATGTATGGCGCGAACATTTCCTTATGGAATTCTCTACACAATAGAGCAAGACTACATTCTTATTTTGGCAATTATGCATTCCAGCCGAGAGCCTAGATATTGGAAAAATCGTCAGTAATTGGAGCCGCTAGCCGCCTAACACTTCGTGGTAGCAGACGGGCAAACGTCACTGGTGCTTAGTCCGAGATTACTTACCGCCGCTGCACTTTACTGTTCTGCCGTTGAATCCGGCGTTGCGATAGAAAACGGACAAAAGACAGATTCTTCCTTTGGGAAACACAAAGAATGTACTGTCCTCGTCTTTGCGTGAGACTAAACTTTCATATCTAGTGTACGCACCAAGAAAGACCACTTATCGGCAGCTTCCTCAATAATCTTCGTTGTCGGTTTACCCGCACCATGTCCCGCTTTTGTCTCAATTCTGATTAAGACTGGTGCATTGCCAGTGTGTGCAGTTTGCAAAGCCGCAGCAAATTTGAAACTATGTGCAGGGACAACGCGATCATCATGATCGGCTGTGGTAATCATCGTTGCTGGATAAGCCGTACCTCCAACAAGCTTGTGCAGTGGTGAATAAGCATAAAGCACCTTAAACTCCTCCGGGTTTTCCGATGAACCGTATTCGGAAGTCCAAGCCCAGCCAATAGTGAATTTGTGAAAGCGCAACATATCCATGACACCAACTGCTGGTAAAGCGGCACCAAATAAATCGGGACGCTGAGTCATGCAAGCACCTACTAGCAATCCGCCATTGCTTCCACCACCGATCGCCAGCTTATTTGACTTTGTATAATTATTGCTAATCAGCCATTCCGCAGCTCCGATAAAGTCATCAAACACATTCTGCTTTTTCAGCTTGGTTCCCGCCTGGTGCCATTCTTCTCCATACTCGCCACCACCACGGATGTTGGGAATAGCATAAACACCACCCATTTCCATCCAAATCAGGGAACTCACAGAAAAGCTAGGAGTTATGGAAACATTAAATCCACCATAACCGTAAAGGTATGTAGGATTATTTCCATCTAATTTAATTCCCTTTTTATGGGTAATAAACATTGGCACTTGTGTGCCATCTTTACTATGATAGAAAACCTGTTTCGTTTCATAATCATTAGGGTTAAAATCTACCTTTGGCTGACGGAAAAGTTCACTCTTACCACTAACCAGGTTGTAACGATAGATAGTTCCTGGTACAGTAAAGCTAGTAAAACTGTAAAAAGTTTCCGTATCGTGTCGCTTACCATTAAAACCGCCAGCAGAACCAATTCCTGGTAATTCTACCTCACGCACAAATACGCCTTTGAGGTCAAAAATTTTGATTTGGCTGCGAGCATTGTTGAGATAATCAGCAACAAATTGGTTATTGATTATGCCAACGCTTTCCAATGTTTCGGCACCTTGAGGGATAATTTCTCTCCAATTTCCTTTTGCTGGGTTTTTTGTATCAATAGCAATCACTCGTCCTCGTGGTGCATCTAAATCTGTGCGGAAATAGAAGACACTTTCATCGTGGTCGATAAAGCTGTAATCGGCATCAAATTCGCTAATCAGTTCTGTGACTGAGTCATTTGAATGAGTTAAATCTTTGTAAAAAACTAAATTTTTATGATCGGTTCCCAGCCATACGGAGACAATTAAGTAGTGTCCATCTTCTGTAACACCACCGTTAAATCCCCATTCTTTTTTGTCTGAGCGATGGTAAATTAATATGTCTTCTGATTGAGGTGTACCCAATTTATGGTAAAAAAGCTTTTGGTAATAGTTGACATCTTCTAATTTGGTTTTCTCATTCGGCTCATCATAGCGACTGTAGAAAAAGCCTTTACCATCGTGCGTCCATGAGGCGCCAGAAAATTTAATCCACTTCAAGTGATCTTGTAAGTCTTTGGCTGTGGCGATATCCCGCACTTTCCACTCCTGCCAGTCAGAACCAGAAGTGGATAAACCATATGCTAAGTGCTTACCATCTTCAGTAATTGCTATACCAGACAGAGCAACGGTACCATCTGCTGAAAGTTTATTAGGATCGAGTAAAACTTTTGACTCACCGTTGAGAGAAGTTAAAGTGTATAAGACAGACTGGTTTTGCAATCCATCGTTCTTGAAAAAGAAGTAGCGATCGCCCTCTTTAAACGGGATACTATACTTTTCATAATCCCACAGTTTGGTGAGACGCTGCTTAATTTTTTCCCTGGCAGGAATTTCATTAAGATAGCCAAAGGTCACTTTATTTTGCGCTTCAACCCAAGCTTGAGTTTCTTGGGAGTCCGGATTTTCCAAGGGACGGTAAGGATCTGCAACTTGAGTACCGTGATAGTTATCAACTTGGTCGCTTTTAGGACTCGATGGGTAAGTTAAGTGTTTTTGATCAGACATAGTATGAGCTAATAATCGTCTCTGTACATGGTACTCAGAAGATCGAGCAATGGAACTCTCTCCAATAGCAGGACTCGGAAACCACTTACAAATAATAACTGTTATCAATAAGCTCAATAAAAATCGACGCGAGTTCCATTGCATATGAGTCAATTGAGCGGTACAATCGAGGTGCTTTTTCTGGGCATGGCTCTGGGAGTTATGGCTTGGCACTGGAGAATTACAACTTGTCAGTACCCAATCGTTAGCAATTTTATACAAACGAGTGTTCTCGCCAGTCTTCCATGAATTATGAACCCCAAAGTATTGTTTTTACCAATTTATATCCAACGAAGTGTTAATTACTGCCAGTAAGTGGAACAACAAGTTTCTCGCCTTTGACCATTCGTCCTGCTGCTTCCAGAAGAGCTTCCTCAAGATATGGTTTGGTGAAGTATCCGCTTGCACCTAGTTGAATTGCCATTTGTCTATGCTTATCAGCACCTCGGGATGTCAACATGGCGATCGGCAGATGATTGAGGTTGGGGTCTTTTCGGATGCGAGAGAGCAGCTCTAGACCATCGCAGCGAGGCATCTCGATATCACAAAAGACAATATCGCATGGGAGTCCGCTCCGGAGTTTCTCCCAAGCTTCTTGACCATCACGTGCCTGTTCAACGCGATAACCTGCTTTATTAAATGTGAGAGAGAGCAATTCCCTGACGGTAATAGAGTCATCAATAATCAGCACTGTTGGCTCAATCTTGACAGGGGGAATGTCGGGCGTAATCGAAGTCACTTTACCATCCCAAAGATTAACACCAGGTTGTTTGGAGATTCTTCTTTGGAAAATGTCAAGTATTTCCAGCACGTCAGCAATCGGCATAATACGACCATCACCCAAGACAGTAGCACCAGCGACACCAACTGGTTTGGGTGCTGGTCCTTCAAATTGCTTAATCGCAATCTCTTGTTCGTTAAGTACCTGATCCACCTGTAGGGCAATCAATGTATTTGCTGAGCGCACGACCACAACAGAAATCATGTCATCGTCACGGTTCCCACCATAAACACTCCCGCGACTTAGTTGCCGATTCAAAGTTAACAGTTCCTTAAGCGGTTGGAATGGCAGTAAAGTATCACGCCACGGAATCAATTTCCGCCCGTCAGCAATCTGCTGGACATTTTTCACATGGATGTCCAGAGTATCTTCCACACCATCCATTGGGAAGGCTATCCTTGCTTTATCGGAGACGCAACAGAGAGCTTTGCAAATACTCAAAGTTAAGGGCAGACGAATAGTGAAAGTCGTTCCCTTGCCAACAGTAGAATCAATGGTAATTGTTCCCCGGATTTCACTGATCCTGGTACGAACGACATCCAAACCTACACCGCGACCGGCTAAATCATCTGCTTGATCTTTGGTGCTGAAACCGGCTTGGAACAGCAAGTTGTAGACTTCAATGACGGACATCATTTTGGCTTGTTCTAATGTCATTATCCCTCTGTTGATTGCCTTTGCCTTGACTGCTTCAAGATCAATACCTGCACCATCATCGCCAACGGAGATGATTGTTTGGTTGCCTTGATGGAAGGCGCGGACGGTAATGACTCCCATCGCCGGTTTACCAGAAGCCAGCCTTTCTTCTGGCGTTTCAATACCGTGAGCGATCGCATTATTCAGCAAATGCATCAGTGGATTTTTGAGATGCTCCAAAATCATTTTGTCAATCAAGCTATCTTGACCCTCAATCACCAGCTTCGCTTGTTTGCCACACCTAATCGCACCCTCACGCACGCCTCGCTCAAGAGGAGTGATAATTTCCGTAAAAGGCTCCATACGACTTCGCGTGATTCCTTCTTGTAATTGAGTCGTCACCTGTCGGAACTGCCGCGCCACTCGTTCGGTTTCTTCGGTCACAAAGTCAATGTCACTTGCTGACTCCCTCACCCGCACGATCATTTCGATCATTTCCTGGGACAAGGAATGAAAGGGAGTAAACCGATCCATTTCCAGCTCGCTAAAACCCCTATCCTTATCTGAGTTAGAACCAAATCCAGTATTTTTGCGACTAGCTAACAGAGATGCCTCCAGTAGCGATCGCTCGTACAATTCCTGCATCCTCGATCCTACATCTGACAGTTGCTGCACTTGACTGAGCAAATTATCTAAAGACTGTCGCAGACGCTCTTGATCCTGTTCTAAAGTGTTGCGATTGACTACCAATTCTCCAACTAAATTACTGAGGTCGTCGAAGTGCTTAACTGGAACCTTCATGAGTTGTTCAAATCTCAGAGTGCGAGTCACAGGGGGACGCGCCAGATCTCCCTTCACCATCTGCTCCAATTCCTGAAAATGATTTTGACTATCCCATGAAGCAGCATTTAGTGGAACTTGTGACACTCCCAAGAGCAGTTCTTCTGTGGCAGCAATTTCTTGTTCTGGCATCGCACTTAATGCTGCTTCCTGTTTTAGCAACTCATCCAACTCAGCAAACTCATCTGCCACAGAAGCGCCATCTATCAATTCTTCCTGTTCTGTCTCAGCAGCTTGCTCTCTAATATATGACAAGACAGCCATTTCATTTTCTATTATCTGTGCTTCTATAGGGGAGATTGCCGCCTCTAAACTTTCTAGTTCTGGTTGAGTATCTAAAAGCTCCTGAAAATCCTTAATGGAATCCTCGAAGATTGTACTTTCCTCAATAGCTTGAACACTTTTTACTACTGTTGATTCTTGCTTCTCTTCATCTAGCAGAATCATTTCTTCTGCCAATACATCGTCTAGTATGGGCAATGAGTTCTCAACTAAACTCTGTACCGTGAAAGGATTGTCAATACTATCAAGCTCAATATCATTTAATCTAGTTGTTGGCAAATCCTCTAACAGAACTGGTAAAGTCTCATCACTCTCCACCTCAAGAGTATGAAACCAAAACGGGTTTTCGCTCCATATATCAGTATCCTCTATGGACTCGCTCAATTTAGAATCGCCTTTATGGCTATCTTGCACCTCCAGAGATGGTAGTGGTGAGCTATCTATTGAATTATCACCAAGCAAATTCGTAAATTCTGGTGTAAAATCTAGAACTTCTGGAGCTTGCGTTGTGGAAGGGTTTCCAGAGTTGAGAAGCCACCCTTTTTGTTGTGAGTTTATCTCGTTGTCAACAGTTGAGCTTGTTGAATTACTTGGTGCCAATTCCCTAAATAATTCATCTTCCGTCTCCAATGGAAATAGCAGATCGAACTGCTCTTCCAACTGGAAATCGATCTCCAAATTTTCCAAATTCAAACTGGCGGAGTTCGAGAGGATTGGCTCTCTATCGTTGCCAAAAATATCATCAGAAGCTGCGGCAGCAAATAAAATCTCCTCTAACGCCTTCGCTGCTTCTTGCTCAACTCTAGGATTAAATTCGCCTTCTTCAGTTCTCTGCTCCCAAAAGCTACTCAAATCGTCTTCTTGCCGAGAAAATGTTGCAGCTTGAGATTGTGCTTCCAATAAGTCATCACTTGAGTCATTAACAGAGGAGATGGGGCTGAGTTCTTCTTCTGTTTCGGCCAACAAATCTAACAATGCTGCGACCTGAGATTGTGCTTCCAATAAGTCATCGCTTGACTCACTAACAGAGTTCGGGCTGAGTTCTGCTGTTTCCGATAACAAATCTGGCAAAGACAAAATCTCGTCCTTAAACAAATCTTGCAAAAAGATTTCGTCTAAGTGAGGAATAGGAGACTCCAATTCAGTGTGAGCGCTAAGAGCATTTTCCTTAGTTACATCGATATTAGTAGTTTCTTGAAATAAGTCATCAAAACTACTTTCAAATTTTATAGACAGTTCTGTATTAGCATTTGTCTCTGGTTGTAATTGAGTGACTTTGTTATACTCAAAGATGCTTGGATGATTTTCACGATTTTGTGTTTCTTTGTCTTCTTCCAATAATTCCTCACCAAACAACTGCATTATAGTTGATTCTTCCTTTGCAGTTATTTGACTTTGTTTATCTTCAAATAAAAACTTAAATTCGCTATCTGCATCCGCATCCTTGCTACTTTTCAAATCAATTCTTATTTTCTCGATTGAGGAAAGATCTAAAATTTCCACCTGTTCCCAAGTTCCATCTAATTCAGAAGTCTCTCCTTCAAACAAATCGGCGAGGGAATTTAATTCTGCTATTCCTACCTCTGGTTCATAAGAATCAAAACTGCTTGTGTTGGCAGGTGTGTTGTCAACGTAAAAGTTTAGTTGGTCTGACAGTTCTGATAAAGTTGTAATACGATCTTGTGCTTGAATCTCAATGTCTGTATTTTTAGAGCCTTCAAAAATAGTAGATATTGTTTGTGGAATTTCATCATGTACATCAACAAGATTCGTAGCTCCGACTAGCTTTGATGCACTTGTCATTGTTAAGACATTTTCTTCGGATTCATCCACAGAATCAATAGATATTTCTAATAATTCAATCTCTTGAATTTTAATGAGTGATTCTAGAGGCTGATTAATAACGATTTCTGTTTGTCTACCAGATAGAACTAATTCAAGAGCTTGTTTAATTTCTGTAATAACAATTTTGGCTAAAGTCAAATAGGTATTCTCTGGATTGGCGATCGCACTTCCAGCTAAGCTACACAACCGACACCAATGAGACCAATTTAATTCTTCACCAAGTCTGACTAAATGGTAACAGCACTCTTGAAGATTTTGCCGAGTTTCAGGTGTTGCTGTTTGCTTAAAAAGTTGCAACATTTCCCGCAGTGTTTGGATTACTTGGGTTTGAATGTGCTGTCTTCGCTCGCTTTCGTTAATAGTTACTCCTACTACAGTTGGAATACTGGTTGTTACTTCAGCATTTCCTTGTTTTACAAGAACCTCTAAATATTCGTGTAGCCATTTAAAGACTGGTTCGGCTTCTGCCATCAAAGCATTAGCTGTCTCTTCTGAAAGACCAATAGGTCCCTCTAATTGCTCTAACAGGGCTTTCAGAGTATCAGATACACCGAGAAACAAAGACTCTAACTTTTGGTCAACCCGAATAGGGTGTTCTTTCAAAACTTTAAAACAATCTTCTAGACGGTGAGAGGTTTGCTGAATGCTACTCAAACCGAGCATTGCCGCTCCTCCTTTAATCGAGTGAGCCGCTCGGAAGACTTCGTTAATCGTCTCAGAGTCGTCAAGGGTACTTTGGAGATTTAACAACCCCTGCTCAATCGTGTTCAGGTGGTCTTTTGATTCCTCAATGAAGTAACCTAAAATACGTTGTTGTTGTTCATGCAACATAATTAACAGTTATGAATTATGAGTTATGAATTATGAGTTAGGGGTTATGAGTTATGATTTTTATTCTTCACTCCGCACCTCCTAACTTCTGTACAAACGCGACATGGCGCGTCTGTACATTTACCTCGATTCAGCCGTTTCCACCCGGAAGCGTTCAACCGAAGCTATCAAGTCACCAGACACACCCACCAAATGTTGCAAGGCACCAGAAACTCGTTGTGCTTCTTGAGAAGTTTCTTGCGCCGTTAATTCCACAGATTGCATCACCTGAGCAACAGCACGCGAGGTTTCTGTCTGTTCCTCCGTGTTATTAGTAATAGATCCTACTAGAATATCGATGCGATTTGCTACTTGAATAATATTTTCTAGTGATCGCTTGGCTTCTTCTGCCAATTTTGTGCCTTTAATGACTTGTTGTGTGCCTTCTTCCATTGCAATCATTACAGAGCCAGTTTCGCTTTGGATCTGCAACACAATTTGCTCAATTTCCTTCAATGACTTAGCCGATCTATCTGCCAATTGGCGGACTTCATCAGCTACAATTGCAAACCCCCGTCCAGCTTCTCCAGCTCGTGCCGCTTCAATACTCGCATTGAGTGCCAACAAATTTGTTCTTGAGGCAATCTGAGAAATCAATGCCACAATTTTAGAAATTTCTTGGGATGATTCTGCCAATCGCTTTACTTTCCGGGTTGTTTCTGCCACTGTTTCCCGAATTTCTAAAATCCCAGCCACTGTATTCTCCACCGCTTCCCCACCTTTAAGGGCGATCTCATTGGCGTTACGAGCAACCTCTTCGGTTTCCCGTGCTGCTTCTGCGACTCGTTGAATCGAGTCAGTCATCACCTGTACAGAGGAGAGCGTGACTGCTAATTCTTCTGCCTGTCGTAATGCGTCTGTAGACAAGGCTCTGGCAAAGGTTTCGGAATTCGTTGCCCCTTTCGTCACTTCCCGTGCTGCGACTTTCACTTGTTGTACAATATCCCGCAGGTTTTGAATTGTCAGGTTAAAAGCATCAGCAACTGCTCCAAGTACGTCTGCTGTTACCTCAGCTTGCACCGTCAAATCTCCCCGAGCGGCTCCTTCTACATCGTCTAGTAGGCGAATCACTTGCCGTTGCAGGTTTTCTTTTGCCTCCTCTTGTTCTTGAGCTTTGCGTGTCGCTTCATTGGTTGTCGTAAAAACAACACGAGCCATCTCATTGAAGCCTGTAGCTAACTGCCCGAATTCATCTTCTGAATACACGGTTGCTTGGACATTTAAATTTCCTTGCCGCACAGCATCAAATTGAGCTTGCAAGTCCTTAGTTGTGCGGCGAATTTGCCAGATTGTCAGATTTCCCATCAAACCTGTCGTCGCAAAACTGGCTATTCCAGCTGCTAATGTCATTGCCCAACCTGTATTTCTGATTGACTCCCGTTGTTGAGGTGGAGATAAGTTAGCTGCGGCAAAGCTGACTCCGGCAACAACGATTGCTGATAATACACCCACAGCACCAGCGATGAACCATTGCTTTCTTTCTAGGGGAGCATTTTCTAACGGTGCGAGAAAACCTTGCTCAATACTAACCTGAGGTTCTATCTTCCTTGCATCTGTTGGAGTAGAGACTGGAATGGCTTCAGGTGAAGCACTTATACTGAATAACTCAGAATCGCGAGAGTTTGTTGCAGTACTTGAAGTTTCCAAGACTTTAGCAGATGTATCAGTTGTTTCCTGCGAGTGAGAACGAATCTGCGAGTCACTAAAGGTACTCCCTTCAGAAAGATCCAAGCTTTCCAGATTTCCTAAATCATCAAACTCGTCAAAGTCGTTTAAAAAGTCTATGTTGTTATTTTTAGCGTAATTTCCATTAACCAGGATGTTATTTGATTCTGAACTAAAAGCTTCTGAGCCAAATGCTGACTCAAATGCCTCTAAGTCAAAAAGATCCTCACTCTCTAAGTGTTGCTGTCCTGAGGAATTTGAACTCGGCGGTTGTTTTAAAGTGAAGTTACTAGGACTGGAAGTTGTTTCCTGCCGCGCTAATTTACCTTCTTCTGAAATTTTTTCCAGTAATTCTTGATTTTTAAATTCCCAGTTATCTGTTGAGAGAAGAGTTTTGCTGATTAAAGTTTTATCATTATCTGTAATTGGCGTAACACTCTCAATCTTTTGTTCTGTATATTCTTCATTAAACGGCTGATTTAATAGATTATTTTTTTTTGTTGCTACTTCTAAAAATGGGGAATTACTAATATGCTCCTGGTCGCTTATTGAATGCTCAGCAATTTCGTAATAATTTGATGCATCAACAGGAACTTTGGAAAAATTTTCACAGAAAGCAGATAATTCTAATTCTATTTGTGCCTCTTCACTGTTTTTATTTGACTTTTCTACCGGATTTTGATTGAAAGTAAAAGGGTTCAAATCAAAATTTTCTGAGGAGTTTGATGCTCCCTCAACTACCGTGATTTCTGTGGGTAAGTCAAACAGATTGCTTTTAGGCACGTCCACCTTATCAGCAGCTTGATGCTCATCCGATAAGTTAACATCAAAGCTTTTGCCGTTGAACTCTTCTGAGTCTAAATTCCCTAAAGCTTCTAAATGTGATTGTCTAATACTCGCATCGGGTTCTGAGAAATTTCCTTGACGACTATCGTCTAGCTCGGCGACTTCAGCGCCTGATTGCTGCGTGTATTGGCTAATATTTTCCAGCCCATTCTTTGCAAAACCAATGGTTTCTTGATTGTCGGTTAACTCCAAAACATGAAGATATTCTTCTTTTGCCACTTCGTACTGCTGCAAAACATAGTAGACGTGACCCCGTAGTAAATGAGTGTGTGGATCATTGTGTGAATGCTGCGCCACTTTGTCGATTAATGTCGCAGCAACCTCATAGTTACTTTGTATGTAAGCTTTGTAAGCCTGTTGATATGTCTGTTCGTAATCGTCTATACTTGCTGCCATTTTCCGCCTCCCAATTTCATCCAGCCCACCGGGCACTCCGTAAAATTGCCGTCTGATCGAGCAGTCGCAGACACCGATTGTTTTCAGCACTTAACAACCACTCTCCCCGTAAAAAGGAAGCCATAGTATCAGGCACATGAGTCGGTGCCATCAAATGCTGTACATCAAGCCAATGCATACTGCCTATTTTCTCTACCGCCAAACCCACTATTGTTTCTTGTTCTTCAATGGCAATCACCTGGATCTCTGAGCGATCCGTGTTTAATGCCGTTGCTTCTCCTAGAAATTGACCCAAGTCTGCTACCCAAATGACTCTACCTCGTAAATTTAGGGTACCCAAAAGTAAAGGAGAAGCATTAGGAATCGGGGTAATTTTATCAGGACTCAATTCGATAACCTCTCGAATGCCCGTAGCTAGTAGTGCAAACTCCTGATGCGAGGAAATGTAAAACCTCAAATATAACTCACCTTCAGGACTTTCTACTTGTAGTTCGGGACGGAAGTGATCTTCACTACCTCCTAAAAAGTCAGGTTTACTAACCATATAAGCATTCATCCTTATCCTCGCAGCAGTTGTTTGACAGTTCCCACCAACTCAGTAGGTTGAAAAGGTTTGGCTATATAAGCATCTGCACCCTGCTTCATACCCCAGTAGCGATCAAATTCTTCACCTTTGGAAGAACACATCACCACTGGGACATTTTGAGTTTTTGGATCGGACTTTAACCGACGGCAAACTTCGTAGCCATTCATTCGGGGCATGACAATATCCAACACCACTAAATCGGGAGGCGTTGTTTGAATGGTTTCCAACGCTTCTACTCCATCTTTAGCATGGGTAACTGTTAAGCCACTCGCTTTGAGGAGATCTGTAATCATCTCCCTTTGAGCGATACTATCTTCCACAATCAGAACTTTACTCATAAAATCCTTAATCTATGTCAGTCATGTAGACGTTCCCATTTGGCACTTTCCCTGGTCTCTCTGCAAGCATTCGTTGTATAAATTTATTCTATTCCTGAAATAATTTACTAGATGGAGAAAATTTTATCTTTTTACCTTATGGCATGAGATTCCTCGATGCCCTCTACCTTCTTAATGAGGTAGGGTGGTTCTGCGATTATATTTTTTACCTCATATGATTGTTGGATCAACAACCCTGGTATCTTTTCTATCACTCCTCACAATACTACAGTTAAGATATTTTTCTACTAACATGACTAACTCAGCATTTCCAAACGGCTTTGTCAGATAATCTGTCGCCCCAACCATTCTGGCCTTAGCTTGATCGATAAACCTATTGTGACTAGTGAGCATAATAATTGGCACCAGTTGAAACACTGTAGAATGCCTTAGCATTGAGCAGATCTCGTACCCATTTAATTCCGACATGCTTGTGTCGCACAAAATTAAATCTGGTTTGAATTGAAAAACGAGACTCAGCGCCTCCAGAGGATTCGTGAGTGTGATCACTTCATAGCCATGTGGCTTTAGAATAGACTCTACGGTTTCACAGACGGCGATCGCATTGTCAATACAGACGATACGTGTTTTTTGACGAACCTCAAAATCAAGAGGACGATCTGAGTAAATACCATTTGACTTCACTGAAGAAACAAGTTGCACCCAACCTTGTTCCACGTATGGATATATTGCCTTGGCAACCTTCACAATATCTCGATCAATATAACGTGCTAATTGACGTAGAGATGTTTTGCCATCCACCCAATGCTGAAGCTTATTCACCGTTGCTTTTGGTAGCACGTGGCTCAATTGAATGAGATCGGTCAGTACCGGAAATTGATCTGGAGACTGAATATGTGGATATAATTGCTTCCACTCTTGCAATTGCTTAATTATTTTGGTCAAAATGGGTGCAATCTCCAAAGTTGTCAGTTGTGGAGCAAGTGCCGAACCATGCTGAAAAATAAAGCTGCCTTGATGCAAACTTAGCAGGTCAAAAAGTATTTCGTGTACAAGGCCGAATACTATACCACGAGCTTGGCTTGGGTTGATAATATTTTGCTCTAAAAGCATCCATAAATACCCGTATTCTGGCATATTCAGCGATTCTAAGGAAATTAGCTGTCTTTCGTTGATTTGCATCTTCACTCGGTAACGATGCAAGTAATGACCCACCCGCGCTAAACTGCTATCACCGTCACTGGCATAGACAATTTGACCGTTGAGAAAAAAGACGAACCAAGACTGTTGTCTAAACGAGGAGGAAAGTCGATGGCTGAAAGCCTTTTGTCCACTAGTTTTATCAGTCTTGTCAAAGATGTCTGTTTCAACAAACAACACTCCGGTTCGCTGTCCCAACTCAATCAGTTGCAGGATACTGCGAATATCGATTTCATTTAAAATTCCCTGCATTTAGCCAAAAAGCTCTCCTTGTAATTTCTTTTACATCACTTGTTTATTCTGCCCTGCAAATGAGAGAAATGGGGAATGAGTCATGCCTCATAAATTCTTACCAATTACCGACTCTTGATCAACAGAGTGACTATCCCAACTCGATCCAAAACCATTTATCTTAAAAATTTTAAGAGACTTTGAATAACCCAGTGATAATACGGTAGTCATGACATTAAGAACAAGTACAAAATGTTAAAGATGTAAGAAGTCGATTCTCTAAAATTCGACAAGTGACATTTTGATTTATAAAGAGTTTTGTCTGTCTTATTTTCCATAACTCAGGTTCAATAAGACTAGTGAATCCCATATTTTAAATATTAATC
>JAQYWN010000331.1 GCA_029379265.1 Rhizonema sp. NSF051 | reverse complement strand
CTTAAAAATAGAGATACCTGAGTACTTAATAATTTCTCTAGAATTTAAATTTTTCAGTAAGGAAAGTTCTTCTGGAGTGATTGGTATGTAACCAAAATCTTTAGCTAAACGATTGGCGATACCAACAAGAGCATCTACCGTATCAGCAATTGTGCCATCAAAATCAAAGATAATTGCTTTCTGAGTCATTCTTTCGCCCTAAATGCGTCAAGATTAGCACGGGCATTCCGCCGCAACATTTTTGGCTTAATCCGCCGCAACGCTGATGCCGGAAATCTTTGGTTCCATTCTTCATTTGAGATTTCCGCTAATTCTACCAGCTTAGGTGCAACATTCCCAGAATAAGGTTTAAATTCTGCGATATCAGTTTCTTGAGCAAAACGCTGATTCCAGGGACAAACATCCTGGCAAATGTCACAACCTGCAACCCAACCCTGCATATGCGGTATCAAACTCTTCGGCAAATCCTCATCCCGGTTTTCAATCGTATGATAGGCAATGCAGCGATTGGCGTCTACTACAAATGGTTGTGTAATAGCACCTGTAGGACAAGCCTCAATACAACGAGTACAAGTACCGCAGTGTTCTGCGTGCGGATGATCATACTCCAAATCCAAATTCGTCAAAATTTCCCCCAAAAATATCCAAGATCCATACTCCCGCGTGATCAAATTACCGTTTTTGGCAATCCAACCAATTCCGGCTTGCTGCGCCCAAACTTTATCTTGTACCGGACCGGTGTCTGAATAATAACGTGCTTGAATGCCTTCATCAAGTCCTTGTATCCAGGTAGTCAGTGCTTTGAGTTTTTTGTGCATCACTTTGTGATAATCTCGCCCCCAGGCATAACGAGCGATTTTGGCATATTCCTCACTTTCGGGACGCTGCTCTTTTGTGTAGTAGTTCAAAGTTATACAGATCAGCGATCGCACTTCTGGCATCAGCAAGCGAATATTCTGACGCTGAGGCGAGGCCATCCATTCCATATCAGCGTGATAACCCAACGTTAACCACACTTGCATTCTTTGTGCCATTGCATCTACCCCGGACACTGCAGCGATCCCAATTGAGTGAAATCCCAACTCTCGGGCTTTCTTCTTAATTTCGCTACTACTTGTTCCTGGGGATCGATTCATTTATCTTATCTATTTTTTTTTCCATTGCGGCTCTTTCATTCTATACTTTCCAGTCCGTATCGCTGTAGCTATTTTTCTGTTTCTGTCATTTGTAAATTTTATTTGCCAAATATTAAGAAAGTGTGCAGAATGTAATCGAGAGGTGAAGCAATTCAAACTGATACAAGCTTCTCACTTATTCATTGACTGTGGTGCTATCATGATACTGACTACTGATTCAGCACAAAGCCGCTTATTGAAAATTTTCAATGACAGCATACAAATCGGTGATGCCGTTACTTCCACCGTGGCTGTATTCAAAAGCCTCAGCACAGATGACAAACTGGCAGTACTTTGGTACATTTACACCGAAATGGGACGTTCCATCACGCCAGCTGCTACAGGAACAGCTCGTTTACAGTTAGCTGAAGGTCTGCTCACTCAAATCAAACAGATGCCTCATGCAGAGCAGCTACAGGTCATACACGATTTAGTTGCTCAGAAAAATACTCCGATTTCATGTTCCTACGGTGTTCTCAGCGCTAACACCAAGTTAGCTTTCTGGTATGAATTATCCGAATTAATGGTTAAAGGTCTTGTCGTTCCCATACCTGATGGCTACAAACTCTCTCATGATGGTGTGAAGATACTAGAAGCACTCAAGCTACTTGATTTTGGTCAACAGATCATTGTTCTGCGTAAACTAGTGACTGATATGGGAGTTGATCCCCTAGAAGATTAGTGCCGCGTAGCGGAATTAAAAATTCGTCTTGGAAAGTTAAGCCATAGTGAAGTACCTACACCGACTGCTGAGCAGTACGATGTAGGCTTCAGGTTAATTCCCGAATTTAAAAGTTGCGAGAAGAGTTTCCCTCCGACCAAACTTCGCTCTCCGCAAATCAGCCTCGCTTACTTTCCGCAAAATGAAAAAAGCTAGATTTGCGCTTCAATCAGCAATGAGTGAATGGTAGGTTGATTTCCTCTATAGTGTACTAGATACATTCCCTTGGAATGAAAACCTCGTCTGCACAATTAGCTTAAACAAAGGTGACTGATCAAGATTCTGAAAACCGTCTAAACTCTCAAACTGAAGCAAGATCAGTTGAAGGTTACAAATTTAGCTGGTTTGATTGGTTTTGTTTGTGGTATCCACCTGGGTGGCTGATTTTATTCAACCGCCATTGGCAGCGCTATCATGCAGATCCAGATGGTTGGAATTGGATGGAATATGGCTTGTTTTTGATTCCTGGCGGTTTCTATTTAGCGCTCCTGATTCGCTGGCTGCGTCTTGGTTGTCGTTCACCACGTAGAGAGACAGGTGAATTCTCTCCAAATTATCAACAAGCTTTTAGAGAAGAAGTCCTTGCTCCCATCGTTCAACACTATTTTCAGGGAGAATTGCAACAAATAGAGAATTTACCATCATCAGAGCCGATGATTGTAGTTATGAATCATGCCGGAATGTGTTTTCCCTGGGACTTTTTGACTTTAGGTTATTTATTAAGTAAAGCTAGAGGATGGGTGATGCAACCTTTGGCAGGTGTATCATTATTCGATCATCCTTGGGTTATTTGGTGGTTACCACCTGGATGGTCAAAAGTTTTAGGTGCTGTCAGAGCAGAGAAGAATGATTTTGAAGAGGCTATAAAAAAGCGGACTATTCTTTTATACGCACCCGAGGGTTTAAGAGGACCAAGAAAAGGTTGGAGAAGACGCTACAAATTGGAAACATTTGATTTGAGTTTTATCCAGTTAAGCGATCGCTATCAAATTCCCATCCTGCCGATTATTTGCAAGGGTAACGAAAATTTACATCCTTTGACTTTAAACATTCCTAAGATACAAAATTTATTACAATTACCGTTTTTACCTTTATCGCCTTTAATATTATTCTTGATTCTCTTTCCCTCAATGGGAATTTGGGCGATGAAAACTCGGCTAAGTTATTTTACCCTGCCTGTCAAAGAAGCTTCTTTTTCTGAGAAAAGCCGTTCAGCAGCTTATAAACGGGCACAAGAATTACGAGAAGAGATGCAGGGTGAAATTACTCAAGATCTAGCAAACGAAACTCGGAACTCGATTTAATCATGCAAGTTCAAAATCTTAGAGGTATCCAGTCGTTTGAGACAAACGACAACATGATTTTCGTTCAGGCACCCGTCGCTTCAGTAGGAGAGTTATTCCACCATTTATATTCTGGGCGATGGTAACGTGATGTATACGGACGCGAAATTCAGGACGTAGACTCAGGTTTCATTATAATGCAATTTCGGGGGCATTCTTGGACAATAATTCATGAGCTAAACTTACCTGAGGATAATAGAAATGAGAAAAATGCTCAGACACTTTCGCGTTTATTGAATACCCGCACTATCTGCTATTATGCCAGCGACACTGGTGGGGAATTTTCCTATGAGGTGTACCAAGCTGGTACGTGCGTAGAAAAACTGGTTGGTGGCTATGACGTAGGTTTCACGCTTGAATCTCAATTACGATCACCAGAAATTATTCAAGATCCTCACGGATTTATGGACACTTTTTTTCGAGAACAGGGTATTTATGTTCCTGTTTTGCTTTATAACCTGTCCTTAGGTGAACAAATAAACGAACGAAAGCTCATCATCAAGCTATATCAAAGTGTCATAGTAGATATATTAGATCCTGAACGGTCTGTACCATTTTTTCAGCGATCAGATTTTGAGAGGGTCGATTTTTTTGCGCTGTCGGAAGTTTCAACCACTATGTAGAAATCAGACTTGGAAATAGTGGATTCGATATCCTCCTAAATAGGACTTACGCATCGTACATAAGTATTATACGCAATTTGTGTGTTTCAGCCTTGTTTTGCACTTAGCAATCACAAAGTAAGCGAGTGAATCAGGGTTATGGGAAGCGCCTGAAACGGCAATATACCGTTATGCATATTATGGTTATTTTGTATAGTGCGTAAGTCCTACTAAAGTAACTTTTTAGTTTAACTCCCCCTGATCACCAACTGGTAATTAGGGGGTTTTTGTTGTGGGTGTGGTATCTACTACCTGCTTTTTAGACAAAAGTAGATGTTGATTTGGTAATTTGTATATAAATTCCTATATATGGTTAGTGTTATTACTTAATTTCAACATTAAAAAAATATAAATATTTGAGTAAAATCACTCAAGCTGAGAGTGATTAAGCAAAGTTATTTTAAAAAAACCTCATAGAAATTACGTAATTATATCAATGAATATAATACATGTATGTGTCATCGGAGCTGGAATCAGCGGTTTGGTGGCAGCTAAGACTTTTTTGGAAGAAGGCTACGACGTTACCTTGTTCGAGAAGCAAAAGGGAGTTGGCGGGGTATGGGAAAAGTCGCGGACATATCCAGGAGTTACGACTCAGACTGTGCGAGATGCATACGCTTTCTCAGATTATCCTATGCCTGCATCTTACCCTGAATGGCCGACAGGGGAACAAGTGCGGAATTACCTTCAATCCTACGCCCAACACTTTGGCATTCTAGAAAAAATCCAGTTTGGAATGGAAGTGACTAACGTTGAGAGAAAGACTGGAGGGCATTCAAAATGGATTGTTACTACCAAGACTCAAGGTGAAACAACAAAACAGAAGCATGAATTTGACTTTGTTCTAATATGCAATGGGACTGCCAATATCTCAAATATTCCCAATTTACCTGGGAAAGAAGAGTTTACAGCATCTGGAGGCAAGATACTTCATTCCAGTGAGTTTAATGACTCCTCTCTCATCAAAGGTAAGCGAGTCGTTGTCCTTGGCTTTGGTAAGTCTGCATGCGATATCGCCACCTTTGCCGCTGCCAACGCTTCTGAATGCACTCTGGTATTCCGTAAAGCCGATTGGAAGATCCCCATGTTTTTTCTGGGTTTAATTAACTTTAAGTATGTGCTGCTGACACGGTTTGCAGAGACTTTTTTCCCCAAGCGTCAACTGCAAGGCATGGAAAGGTGGCTCCATATTGTAAGAAAGCCTCTAATATCTGCTTTTTGGTGGACGAACGAGATGCTTTTGCGACGCCAGTTCCGTCTTGAAAGTTGTGGAATGCTACCGAAAGAATCATTGGTTAAATCAGTGACATGTTCTCTTGGCGTAGCTCCTCAAGGTTTCTACAAGCATGTGCTTTCAGGCAAAATCCGCTCTCAACAGACGAGTATAGCTAAATTTGTCCCTGGAGGTTTATGTCTAGCAAATGGTGAACAATTGCAGGCAGATATGGTCATTTTTGGCACGGGATTCCGCCAACACATTCCCTTTCTTGAAGAAAAGTACCGTCGATTAGTCATGGATGAGCAGGGTAATTTTCACCTATACCGCAATCTCATTCACCCAGAGATTCCAAATCTAGGTTTTGTCGGCTACAACAGCAGTTTTTTTTGTCCGTTAACATCCGAGATTGGATCTTGGTGGTTGGCAGAGTCTATCAACGGCAATTTAGCAACACCATCACCCGAGGAAATGTATAAGGCAATAAAGGTAGAAAAGCTCTGGAGGTACGAACGATCTTATGTTTCATATGGTGGAACCTGCGTGATCCCGTATAGCTTCTATTACATCGAACAACTCTTAAACGACATGGGTGTCAGCAATCAGTGCCAAGGCTGGAAAAAGATTCAAGAGATGATGATGCCTTTAAATATATCGGCATACAAATATGTTCGGCAGCAATTACGGGATAGAAAATTTTCGACAGGAAAATCTAGAAGAAATAGCGAATTATTACTCAGGAGCATTGTTTGAATTAAAAATTAAAACCTAAATAATTATAGCGCTTCTCAGTTGTGTCTCATATATTTTTGCCCTCACCTCTAGCCCCTCTCCCAATTGTGGGAGACTGCTTTATGGTAAGGTTGGTGACGAAATTGTGTATGTGACTTAATCGAGAAGCATTATAATTTTTTAATTAAAGATACAAGCCGTTCTTTATTCGGCGTTTCTATATTCATATTTCTCCATTGTGTCAAAATCTACACAAAATCCATTGAAAAACTGCCAAAACGGTAGCCTTTGCCATAGACAGTGTGAATTAATGGCGTGTTATCAGAAATCTCAATCTTACGTCGAAGCAGGCGAATTAACGCTGCTATAACATTACTGCTGGGTTGTCCGCCCGCTTCCCACAAATGTTGCATGATTTGCGCGTGAGTCAACAACTGTCCGGTATGTTCCATAAAGTATTGCAGCAGCTGACTTTCTTTTTCCGACAACTCAATGACAACTCCATTGCGGTAAGCCACTTGGTTTTCGCAATCAAGTTCTAAATCAGCAGCAATCAACCTTGGGGTTGCTATACCATAAGTATTTTGTGCAGAACGACGCAATAAAGCTCGCACTCGTGCTAATAACTCGCGCAGTTCAAAAGGTTTCACTAAATAGTCGTCCGCGCCTGCATCTAAACCTTCTACTCTGTCATCTAAAGTATCTTTGGCAGTCAAAAACAAGACAGGCGTACTTTTGCCTTGCCGTCGCAATTCCTGACAAATCTCCAACCCAGTTTTTCCGGGCAGCATCCAATCTAAGATCAGTAGATCGTAACTACCATCTTGGGCAAGTTGGCTGCCACTTGTCCCCTCGTAAACTGCATCAACATTATATCCTTCATGAGTTAACACTCGACTCAAGGGGTCAATGAGTTCAACTTCATCATCAACAACTAAAATTCGCATCTTCAACCTTGGCAATCCGTGGATGTTTCGTAATTCAAGCACGTTTCGACCGTTGACAGTTGAGTGCTAGCAGCCAAGGCACAATGTTTTTAACAACTAAAATAAAACTGCTGTATCAGCTTTCCGCTATTATTATCATGCTGACCACTGACTGCTGAGAGCTACTTATGCTTACTGTTGCCCTACCGAAAGGCGAACTTCTTAAAAATAGCATCTTTTTGTTACAATCTGTAGGATTGGATTTTAGTGCTTTTTTGGATTCAGGTACCCGTCAACTTCAAATTCCCGATGCCACTGGAAAAGCAAAGGCCTTGTTGGTGCGGGCACAGGATGTACCTGTGTATGTAGAATACGGTCAGGCACAGTTGGGTATTGTTGGTTACGATGTGCTACGAGAGAAGAAGCCACAAGTTGCTCACTTGGTTGATTTGCAGTTTGGCCATTGTCGAATGTCGGTGGCAGTCAAACAATCCAGTCATTATCGTGATGCTTTAGAATTACCCCCTCACAGTCGAGTTGCTTCTAAGTATGTGAACTGTGCTCGTGAATTTTTCCACAGTCTGGATTTACCTGTAGAAATAGTACCCTTGTATGGTTCAGTGGAACTAGGACCAATTACGGGTATGTCCGAGGCAATCGTGGATTTGGTTTCTACTGGGCGCACGTTGCGTGAGAACGGCCTAATTGAGATTGAAACTTTATATGAAAGCACGGCAAGAGCGATCGCCCATCCTCTTAGTTATCGCTTAAACACGGGTGATTTACATACATGGGTTGAAAAACTACGTCTTGAATTAATGGCAAAGTAGTTTGTCACACTAGAAGTGGAAATACGAAGTAAACGTGTTTTTCTTTATACCCAATAAGAAATTTGACAAGATGCTCTAACTTTTTTAAGTGAAATGCACGTTCTCCAAACCATAATCGCTCTTGCGATCGCTTGTCACTAGTAACACTTGTTGGGTTAGGAAATATTACCAACGAACCTATAACCAAATAATTAACGTCTCTTTGCTACTTATAAAGTTTCTGGGTGATGGGAAAATAAAAAGTAGTCCGATCTCAATTAATATGTTAGACTCGGCAAACGCATTCTACCTTTTGACGATGTTGTTTATTATTTGAGGAGTGAGAAAATTTCCATGTCCAAAGAAAGCATCATCAAAATCTCAAAAGTTCACACCAAGGAAAGTGAATCTGAACTTCAAGAAGAAGTCACTCTTCTTCAAAAAATTAGCTTATCCGAAGAATTACAAGGACTAGAGTTAGAACCAGTAGATATGATCGAAGAGCTAACTTCGATGAAAGTTACAGCTAATTATCATAGTGGTTGGAAAGTGTCAGACATTTTACGAGAAATTAGACTAGATAGTTTCTAGTACACCAGACGCAGAAATAAACCTACCATTCACGGCTTGCTATAGACGCTTGCACGTCAGGCTTTTATAATTTTCTATTTTTAATTTTTAATTTCGCTAGTTGTTGACTTATTCGCGTGATTATACAACGAAGCAGATTAATTAATAGTAAGTTTTATCTATCTCTGTAAGGGGTATATATTCGCAATGCTAATGTAT